>JAPSIJ010000328.1 GCA_031178805.1 Cellulomonas sp.
CGCCGCGACTGAGCCGCGACCGAGCCCCACGGCCGGAGCGGCCCCGGCGCGTCAGGCGATCATCGTGTCCAGCAGCGCGTCGATCGCGCCGGGGGACAGCACGTGGTCCACCGCCATGGCGCTCGCCCCGAGGATGCCGACCTGGGACCGGGCCTGGGAGGTGACGATCCGCAGGTGCTGCGTGGCCAGCGGCAGGGACCGCTGGTAGACGACCTCGCGGATGCCGGCGATCAGGTGCTCGCCGGCCTCGGCGACCACCCCGCCGATGACGACCAGCGAGGGGTTGAGCAGGCTGACGCAGGCGGCCAGCACCGAGCCGATCTCCCGGCCGGCCTGGCGGACGGCGCGGCCCGCGGCGAGGTCCCCGGCGCGCACCAGGGCGACCACGTCGGCGCCGTCCTGCGCGGCGAGGCCGGCGGCGCGCAGCCGCTCGGCGAGGGCGCGGCCGCTGGCGACCGCCTCGAGGCAGCCGAGGTTGCCGCACCGGCAGGGCACGTCCTCCGCGCCGGGCACGGCGATGTGGCCGATGTCGCCGGCCGCGCCCTGCGCCCCGCGGCGGAGCCGGCCGTCGGAGATGATCCCGGAGCCGATGCCGGTGGCGACCTTGACGAACAGCATGTCGTCCACGTCCGGCCAGGCGGCCCGGTGCTCGCCCAGCGCCATCAGGTTCACGTCGTTGTCGACCTGCACCTCGGCGTCGAGGGCCTCGGCGAGCATGCCGCGCACGTCCACGTCGTCCCAGGTGGGCATGATCGGCGGGTTGATCGGCCGGCCGGTGGAGTGCTCGACGGGCGCCGGCAGGCCGACGCCGACGCTGACCAGGTCGGCGGGGTCGCGGCCGGCCTCCACGATCAGCGCGCGACCGCGCTCGACGACCCAGCCGAGCACGGCGTCGGGCCCGTCGGAGATCGCGATGGGCGCCTCGGTCTCGGCCAGCACGGCGGAGGCGAGGTCGGTGACGGCGAGGCGGGCGTGCGAGGCGCCGAGGTCGACGGCGAGCACGACGCGCGCGGCCGGGCGGAAGGCGAACGTGGTGGGCGGCCGGCCGCCGGTGGACGAGGCCTCGCCGGCGGGCGCGATCAGCCCCGCGGACATCAGCACGTCGACGCGGGCGGTGATGGTGGACCGGGCCTGACCGGTGGCGGCGGCCAGGTCGGCGCGGGTCCGCGGCCGCCCGTCGCGGAGCAGCTGGAACAGCTCGCCGGCGCCGGCATGGCGCTGGGGGAGCCTGACGACGTCCTGCATGGCGCCTAGTGAAGCAGAAAAGTCCCACGACTTGTGACGGTCACGGTTCGGTAACTCCGACAAACCCGGACGAACTTATGCTTGACCCCCGACAGAAGTCGCCCGTAGGTTCGCCGCATGGTCACTGTGGACCCACCGAACCAGCCGCCGCTGCTGCAGATGCGGGGGATCGTCAAGCAGTTCCCCGGCGCCCGCGCCCTGGACGGCGTCGACCTCGACGTCCTGCCCGGCGAGGTGCACTGCCTCCTCGGCCAGAACGGCGCCGGCAAGTCGACGCTCATCAAGGTCCTGGCCGGCGCCCACCAGCCCACCGAGGGCGAGGTGCTCGTCGACGGGCAGGCGGTCACGATCCCGCACCCGGTCGCCGCGCTGAAGCTCGGCATCGCGACGATGTACCAGGAGCTCGACGTGGTCGGCGGCCTGACGGTCGCCGAGAACGTCTACCTCGGCCACGAGCTCGCCAGCGGCGGGGTGTCCCGGCGGCGCGAGGCGCGCCGGCGCACCACCGAGATCCTGGCGCGGCTCGGCCACCCCGAGATCCACGCGGGCCAGGAGGTCGGCACGCTGTCGGCCGCCCAGCAGCAGATCGTCTCCATGGCGCGGGCGCTGTCGCACGACGCCCGCGTGATCGTGATGGACGAGCCGTCCGCGGTGCTCGACTCGGACGAGGTGGGCAACCTGTTCCGGGTGGTCGCCGAGCTCACCGCGCAGGGCGTCGCCATCGTCTACATCTCGCACCGCATGGAGGAGATCCGCGCGATCGGCGACCGGATCACCGTGCTGAAGGACGGCCGGACCGTCGCCCGCGACCTGCCCGCGTCGACCACGCCGACCCGCGACCTGATCCGGCTGATGACGGGCCGCTCGGTGGAGTACGCGTTCGGCGAGAGCGCCGGCGTGCCGGCCGACGCCCCGGTGGTGCTCGACGTGCAGGGCCTGGCGCTGCGCGGGGCCTTCGCGGACGTGTCGTTCCAGGTGCGGGCGGGCGAGATCGTCGGCCTCGCCGGCCTGGTCGGCTCCGGCCGGTCCGAGATCCTCGAGACGGTGTACGGGGCGCGGCGCGCGAGCGCCGGCACGGTCGCCGTCGGCGGGCAGCGGCTGCGCCCGGGCACCGTGTCCGCCGCGGTCCGCGCCGGCATCGGGCTCGCCCCGGAGGAGCGCAAGGCGCAGGGCCTGCTGCTCGACGAGCCGGTCTACCGCAACATCACCCTCTCGACCTTCGGCCGGTTCGCCCGGGGCGGCCTGCTCGACGAGCGCGCCGAGCGCACCGCCGCGCAGGAGCAGGCCGAGGCGCTCGACCTGCGGCCCACCGGCGTGGACCGCGCGATCCGCACGCTGTCGGGCGGCAACCAGCAGAAGGCGATGCTCGCCCGCTGGCTGGTGCACGGCTGCCGGGTGCTCCTGCTGGACGAGCCGACCCGCGGGGTGGACGTCGGCGCGCGCGCCGAGATCTACGCCCTGGTGCGCCGGCTCGCCGAGTCGGGCGCGGCCGTGGTGGTCGTGTCCAGCGAGATCCCCGAGGTGCTCGGTCTGGCCGACCGGGTGCTCGTGGTCTCCGAAGGCCGGGTCGTGCACGAGGGCCCCGCCACCGCAATCGACGAGCACGGCGTGCTCGACCTCGTCATGGAAGGAAGTGCCGCGTGAGCGAGCACCAGCTCTCCCCCCAGCCCCCCGGCACCACGCCCGGGGCCGCCACGGGCACGACCGCCCCGGCCGGCAGCGCCGGCGCCACCCCCGTCCCGCCGGCCGCCGACGAGCAGGCCCGGGTGGAGCGGGTCGCCCGCGACACCGGGCGGCGCGGCGGCGGCTCGGGCGTCGCGCGCACGCTCGGCCTGGTGATCGCCCTGGCGCTGATCTGCGTCATCGGCTACATCACGGCCGGCAGCCGGTTCGCCAGCCTGGACAACTTCACCGTGATCGTCAGCACCGCGGCGATCATCGGCGTGCTGAGCGTCGGCCTCACCTTCGTCATCACGGCGGGCGGCATCGACCTGTCGGTCGGCTCCGTGCTCGGCCTCGCGTCGGTGTGGGCGACCACGGTGGCGACGCAGACCATGGCCGAGCAGTACGGCTGGATCGTCATGGTCGCCTGCGCCCTCGCGGTCGGCGTCGTCGCCGGCCTGATCAACGGCGTGCTGATCGCCTACGGCCGGGTCGTCGCGTTCATCGCCACCCTGGCGATGCTGGTCGCCGC
>JAPSIJ010000329.1 GCA_031178805.1 Cellulomonas sp.
ACGGACACGTCCGCGGGGGTGCCGGGTACCGGCATGCAGATCACCACCAGGACGCCGGCGGCCGGGGCCGGCGGCGGAGTCGGGACGGGACTCGGGGCGGGTCAGATCCACATGCTGACGACGGTACGTCCGCCTGCCGGACCGGTCGAGCCCTTTTCGCCGGCCGCCCGACGCGTGGCCCGCCGCGGTGCCCCGTGACGCGGGAGGTCACGGGCACGGGAGCGCGCCCGCACCCGGGGCGGCGGCCGGTTCGCCCGGGCAACGAGTGCTTGACCATCACCCGGACGGGTGACGTACTGGGCCGTCCGGGGGCCCGAGGGCGCAACGACGCGGCCTCGTCCCCGCGACCCAGGGGGTTGACATGCATCCACGACTCACGCGCGCGACCGTGCCGGCGACGCTGGCGGTGCTCGCGCTGGCGGTGCCCGCCGGCGCGGCGGGCGCCGCGTCGGACCCGGACGCCGCCCGGGCCGCCGAGCGGGAGACCGCGGTGGCCGAGGCGCTGCAGGAGGGGCAGTCGTTCCCCGCGGACTTCTGGTGGGACGAGTCCCCGGACGACACCGCCCGCGCGCGCGGGCTGCTGCGGCAGATGACCCTCGACGAGAAGGTCGACATGCTGCACGGCGAGCTGAACAACTACTACGGGTTCTACAACCGGCCGATCGAGCGGCTGGGCATCCCGGCCCTGACGATGGCGGACGGCCCCGCGGGCGTGCGGATCGCCAACCCGGACGTGAACGAGCAGCAGTCCACGCAGCTGCCGTCCCCGCTCGCGCTGGCGGCCACGTGGGACGCCGGTCTGGCGCAGGACTACGGGCGGCTCGCGGGCGACGAGGCCCTGCGCACCGGGCACAACGTGCTGCTGTCCCCCGCGGTCGACATCGCGCGGGTCGCGCAGGCGGGGCGGGCGTTCGAGGGGTTCGGCGAGGACCCGCTGCTGTCGGGGACGCTCGGCGCCGCGGAGGTGCGGGGCATCCAGGAGAACCCGGTGGTCGCGGACCTGAAGCACTACAACGTCTACACCCAGGAGCAGAACCGGCTCGCGGGCGGCAACGCCGTGGTCGACGAGCGGACGCTGCAGGAGATCTACACCCGGCCCTTCGCCATCGGCGTCGAGGACGGCAGGCCGGGCTCCGCGATGTGCGCGTTCAACCAGGTCAACGGCAGCTACGCCTGCGAGAACGACGTGCTGCTGAACCAGATCCTCAAGGAGCAGCTCGGGTTCCAGGGCTGGGTGATGAGCGACTACGGCGCCACCCACAGCACCGCGCCCGCGATCCTCGCCGGCCTGGACCAGGAGATGCCGGGCAACTTCACGCCGGACGTCGGCCCCGGCACGTGCTTCTTCTGCGGTCCGCTGCTCGACGCGGTGCGCAGCGGCCAGGTCCCGGTGTCCCGGGTCGACGACGCGGTGCTGCGCATCCTGCGGCCGATGGTCGCGCTCGGGCTGCTCGACAACCCGGCGACGGTGCGCCCGCTGCCGGAGGCGCAGAACTCCGCGTTCGCCCGGTCGGTCTCCGAGCGCGCGACCGTGCTGCTGAAGAACACCGGCGGCGCCCTGCCGCTCGCGGCGACCGTCGGCTCCGTCGCGGTGATCGGCACGGACGCCGACGCGGTGGTGCAGGGCGGCGGGTCGTCGCAGGTCATCCCGACGCGCACGATCAGCCCGCTGGAGGGCATCCAGGCGCGCGCCGGGGCGGGAGTCACGGTGACCCACACGCCGGGCACGGACCCCGTGACCTCGGCCGTGCTGCTGCCGGGTCCGGACGCGATCCCGTCCGACTACCTCACCTCGGCGCTCGGCGACGGGGAGGGCCTGCGGGTCGAGTACTTCGACACGCCCGACCGGTCCGGGGAGCCCGCGGTGGACCGCACGGAGCCGTTCGCCGGCATCTTCGGCGGGTTCTTCCTGTTCGAGGGCTTCAACGCGCAGTCGCCGCACTTCCCGGTGCAGGACAACGCGCACAACGCCGGCATCCGGTGGACCGGCACGCTCACCGCGCCCGTCACCGGGACCTACGAGCTCGCGATCACGACCAACGGGACCAGCACGCTGTACCTCGACGACGCCCCGGTGCTCACCACCGGCCCGTCCGCCGACCCCGCGGTCACCACGGCCACGGTGGAGCTGACCGCCGGCACGGCGTACGCGCTGCGGGCCGAGTACACGAACGACTCCCCCGGCGGCACCGACGCCGGGGCCGCGTTCCGGCTCGGGTGGACGCCGCCGGAGCCGCTGGTCACGCCGTCCGTGCAGGCGGCCGCCGCCGCGGCCCGCTCGGCGCAGGCCGCCGTGGTCGTCGTGCGCGACTACTCCTCCGAGGGCGGCGACAAGCCGAGCCTCGACCTGCCGAACGGCCAGGCGGAGCTCATCCGGCAGGTCGCCGCGGCGAACCCGCGCACCGTCGTGGTGGTCGAGGCCGGCGGC
Source organism: Cellulomonas sp. (assembly GCA_031178805.1). Taxonomy (GTDB): domain Bacteria; phylum Actinomycetota; class Actinomycetes; order Actinomycetales; family Cellulomonadaceae; genus Cellulomonas. The sequence continues at coordinate 2,429 of JAPSIJ010000329.1, forward strand.
GCCGTGCAGACGTCCGACTGGGACGACGCGGTGCCGGCCGTGCTGCACAACTGGTTCGGCGGCCAGGAGCAGGGGGCCGCGATCGCCGGGATCCTCTACGGCGACGTGAACCCGTCGGGCCGGCTGCCGCTCTCCCTCCCGGTGGACGAGGAGTCCACCCCGGTGAGCGACCCGTCCCAGTACCCCGGCGCGGGCCTGGACCAGCAGTTCAGCGAGGGCATCTTCGTCGGCTACCGGGGCTACGCCGAGCAGGGCATCGAGCCGCGGTACCCGTTCGGGCACGGGCTGTCGTACACCTCGTACGCGTACACGAACCTGCGCACCACGACCGTCCCCGGCCCCGACGGCACGGGTTCGCAGCTCCAGGCCACGGTCGACGTGCGGAACACCGGTGCCGTCGCCGGCACCGAGACCGTCCAGGTGTACGTCGGCAACCTGCCCACCCGCCGGGTGAGCAGCGCCCCGGTGGCCCTGGCGGGGTGGGGCACGGTGACCCTCGCCCCCGGCGAGACCCAGACGGTCACGGTCACGCTCAGCCCGGAGTCGGTGTCCTACTGGGACGTCGCCCTCGACGACTGGCGGACCCCGACCGGGAGCATCCCCGTCCTCGTCGGCGCCTCCAGCGAGGACATCCGGCTGCGCGGCACGCTGGCGATCTCCGACCGCCTCGTCCGCTGAGGCTCGTCCGCTGAGGCGACCTCCGGACGCCGGGACCTCACGGGGTCCCGGCGTCCGCCGCGGGCGGGCCGTGATCGCCCTGCGCGAATCGAGATCGCGTCCCGGCGGGCCGTGCGGTGACAATGGTGGGCCGTGACTGCCACCGACCCCACCTCCCCCGCGCCCGCCCCCCGTGGCGGCGACGCCGGCGACGGCGCACCCGCGCCCGCGCGGCGGCGGCGCGGCGGTCGGGGACGGCGCCCGGCCGGCGCGCGCCAGGACGGGGTCCGGCAGGACGGGGCCAGCCAGGACGGGGCCAGCCAGGACGGGGCCAGC
>JAPSIJ010000330.1 GCA_031178805.1 Cellulomonas sp.
CCGTCCACGCGGTGCACCTCCAGGCGCACCCCGGTCAGGGTCGGGTCGTCGTGCGCCACGACGTCCACCCGCCCGCCGTTCACCTGGACGCGCAGCGAGCGCACGTCGTCCACCTCGATCACCTGCGGGCCGATCACGACCCAGGACTGCGTGGCCACCGTGCGTCCTCCCCGTCGAGATATATCGCGTCCCGCACCATAGGCACGGCGCAGCGGGGAGCACAAGACGACCGCGGGCGGCGTCCGCCCGCGGGGTCGCCCGGGGGTCAGCCGATGACGCCGACCGACCGGAGCTCGACGGTGAGGTCCTGCGGGTTGGTCGCCACGCCGACCGCCTCCTCGTAGGTGACCGTGCCCTCGGCGACCAGGCGCACCAGGTGCTGGTCGAAGGTCTGCATCTTGTAGTAGTCGCCCTGCCGGATCAGGTCGACCAGCGGCTCGCTGCCCGCCGGGTCCAGGATCGCCTCCGCGGTCCGGCCGGTGTTCACCAGCACCTCGATCACGGCGATCCGCCCCTGGCCGTCCGCGCGGCGGGCCAGGCGCTGCGAGACGATGCCGCGCAGGGCCTGGGCCAGCGCGACGCGGACCTGCTGCTGCTCGTGCGGCGGGAAGAAGTCGACGATGCGGTTCACGGACTCCGCGGCGTCGATGGTGTGCAGCGTGGACAGCACCAGGTGCCCGGTCTCGGCGGCGGACATGGCGGCGCGCACCGTCTCCACGTCGCGCATCTCGCCGACCAGGATGACGTCCGGGTCCTGCCGCAGGGCCGCGCGCAGCGCCACGGTGAAGTCGGCCGTGTCCTGCCGGACCTCGCGCTGGGAGACGATCCCGCGCTTGTCGTGGTGCAGGACCTCGATCGGGTCCTCGATGGTGACGATGTTCGCCTCGCGCGTGGTGTTGATCAGGTCGATCATCGACGCCAGCGTCGTGGTCTTGCCCGAGCCGGTCGGGCCGGTGACGAGCACCAGGCCGCGCGGCTCCAGCGCGAGCTCGCCCAGCACCTCCGGCAGACCGAGCTCGGACAGCGACTGCGCGCCCATCGCGACGAGCCGGAACACCATCCCGTAGGTGCCGCGCGCCTGGTACGCGTTCACCCGGAACCGGCCGACGCCGGACAGCGAGAACGCGAAGTCGGCCTCGTGGGTGCGGACGAACTGCTCGGTCATCTCGTCCGGCAGCACCTCCCCCAGCATGTGCTCGGTGTCCCGCGGCGTCAGGGACGGCACCTGCAGGCGGCGCAGGCGGCCGTCGACGCGCACGCGCGGCTCGGAGCCGACCTTGACGTGCAGGTCGGAGCCGCCGGCCTGGGCCAGGGCGTGCAGGAGGGGGACGACGGACTGCGGCTGCTCGCTCACCCCAGTCCCATCGGCCGGAACACCCCGCTCCTTGAACGGTCCGTGCGGAGCGACCCCGGCGGGTGTGGGACGATGGGGAGTCACTCGGACGCCGGGGCGCCGCTCACCAGCGGCCGTCGCGTCGCCCGGAAGCCAGACCAGGGAGAGATCGATGAGCAAGCGTGGCCGCAAGCGCCGTTCCCGCGCCGGGAGCTCCGCCAACCACGGCAAGCGCCCCAACGCCTGAGCGTCGGGCGGCGCAGCCGCACACAGCACGAGGGCCCGGTGCGTCGCACCGGGCCCTTCGTCGTGCTGGTCGCACCGCCTACGGCGCGGTGCGGGTGACCTTGAGCGTGGTCAGCTGCGCGTGGATCCGCACCCGCAGGTCGTCGGGCGCCTGCTCCTGGCAGCAGCGCTTGACCAGCTCCTTGAGCATGGTCTCGACCGCCATCTCGTCCAGGCACGGGCGGCAGTCCTCGATGTGCTCGCGCACCTTCTCGGCGTCCCCCGGCTCCAGCTCGCGGTCGACGTAGGCGAACAGCCGCCCCAGCGCCTGCTCGCAGTCCGGCCCGCAGCCGCCGGACGTCCCCTCCGCAGGCGTCGCGCCCGCAGCGTCCCAGCCCGTCATCGTGCCCTCCTCGACGATCCCGTCCCGGCGTCCCCTGCCGGTGCCGACGCCACGAGGCCCCGGTCGCGGGCGTAGTCGGCCAGCATGTCGCGCAGCTGGCCCCGCCCGCGGTGCAGCCGGGACATCACCGTCCCGATCGGGGTGCCCATGATCTCGGCGATCTCCTTGTACGCGAAGCCCTCGACGTCCGCGAGGTACACCGCCATCCGGAAGTCCTCGGGCAGCCGCGCCAGCGCGTCCTTCACGTCCGAGTCCGGCAGGTGGTCGAGCGCCTCGGCCTCCGCGGAGCGCAGCCCCGTGGAGGAGTGCGACTCGGCGCGCGCGATCTGCCAGTCCTCGATCTCGTCGGCCTGGGACTGCTGCGGCTCGCGCTGCTTCTTGCGGTACGTGTTGATGAACGTGTTCGTCAGGATCCGGTACAGCCAGGCCTTGAGGTTGGTGCCCGGCCGGTACTGGTGGAAGGCGGCGAACGCCTTGGCGAACGTCTCCTGCACCAGGTCCTCGGCGTCCGACGGGTTCCGGGTCATGCGCAGGGCGGCGCCGTAGAGCTGGTCCAGGTAGACCAGCGCCTCGGCCTCGAACCGCTCGCTGCGCGCCGCGTCGTCCTCGGACTCGGGGGCGCGTGTGGTGTCCTCGCTCATCACGGCCGAGCCTAGTCCGAGCGGGGGCAGCCCGCCGCCGCCCGCGCGGGGCAGGAGGGCGAGGCCGCCCGGCGGGGTGCCGGTCACGGGCCGGTCGAGGGTGGAACAGCTCATGCGCTGCACAACACGGCCCCCGGTGCGGCGCATTCCCGCCGGGCACGGGCAGATGTCCCCGACTAGGGTCGAGCAGCAGATCCCGCGTGCCGCGGGCGCACCGAGGAGGAGGCCGACATGCTGCTGCGCCGCATCGCCCGACCGCTGTTCGCGTCGTGGTTCCTGAGCGAGGGGGTGGACGCCCTGCGCCGGCCCGCCGCGCACCTGGCCGTGGCCCGCGGGGCCGTCGACCGGCTCGCGGCCACCGTCCCCGCCGGCGCCCTCGGCGGGGCGCTCGACGCCTACCGCCACCCGTCGGACGCCCAGCTGACCACCGTCGTGCGCGCGCACGGCGGCGCCACCGCGCTGGCCGCGCTGCTGCTGGCCACCGGCCGCGCCCCGCGCGCCGGCGCCCTCGCGCTCGCCGTGCTGACCCTGCCGCTCGCCGCGGCGGACGCGCCCGCGTCCCGCAAGGAGCGCGGCCGGCTGTCCGAGCACGAGCAGCAGGAGCGCAAGGCGCGGTTCCTGCGCGGCCTGGCGCTGAGCGGCGGCGCGCTGATCGCGGCCGCGGACACCGCCGGCCGCCCGGGGATGGGCTGGCGGGTGCAGCACGCGCGCGCCACCCGCGCCGCGACCGCGAAGGCCGCCGCCGCGGCCGCCACCGCCGCCGCGGCGAAGAAGGCCGCCGCGAAGAAGGTCGCCGCCGGGTCGCGCTGACGGCACCG
>JAPSIJ010000331.1 GCA_031178805.1 Cellulomonas sp.
AGCGCCCCGGCGTCGCCGACCACGAGCGCCCGGACCACCGCCGCCACGAGCAGGGCGGTCCCGCCGAGCAGCACGCCCAGGGCCAGGCAGGTGCCGAGCACGCGCAGCGGGCGCCCGGCGCGCACCTGCGGGTCGACCAGCAGGTCGAACCCGAGCGCCGCCAGGGCCGCCACCGGCAGCAGCCAGGCGCCGGCGGGCCGGCCGAACCACCCGGGCACCAGCAGCAGCAGGGCGGCGCCGAGCGCCGCCGCGGCGAGGACGCCGAGGCCGCTGGCGACGTCGCGGCGGGGGAGCACGGCGCCCACGGTAGCCGCGTCGCCCCGGTCGCGGCCGTGCGGGGGGCGCGCGGCCGCCGCACGATGGCCGCATGAGCCAGCACACCGAGCACACCGGGTCCGCCGACCGCCCCGACGCCGACCACCTGCCGCCCGAGGGCGTGTCCGACGAGGTGGTGGAGGCCGTCGGCGGCGTCACCGCCGCCTTCGAGGTCGTGGAGCACGCCCGCGGCATGCTTTTCGCGTTCCACCGCCTGATCGGCCGCGCCGACGCGGAGCTGTCCGAGGCGCTCGACCGGCTCGCGGCTGCGGGGCACCCCGAGATCGCGGACGAGCTGCGGGCGGAGGTCGTGGGCCGCAACGTCCTGGCGGGCCGGTGGACGTTCCAGGTCGTCGAGGACTTCGACGCCGGCTACTACCGCACCTTCGCGGACGCGGAGCGCCGGACGCGGGACCGGCTGGTGGCCGGGCGGCGGCACGTCTACGAGTCGCAGCTCAAGGAGCGCAACCGCACGCACGGGCGCCCCGGGCACGAGTCCCGGCCGGAGGCGTGACGCGCGCGATCCTCGCGGACGGACGCCGGGTGCGCACGCCGGGCGCCGGGACCGTCGTCGCTGGTCCGTTCGCGTGGCGGGGTCGCCCCGCCTGACCTAGCGTCGAGTGCGGCGGGGCACCTCGGCCCCGTCGACAGCACCGGCGGAAGAAGCCCGCCGGCGCCACCCCCGGTCACGGGGGCGGGACGCCGGTCGGCGCCTGCCCGCAGGACCGCGGACCGGTACCACCACGCAGACGCACAGCCCCGGCGGACGGGGCGCGGAGGTCGCGATGTTCTTCCACCGTCAAGAGCTGCAGCACAAGGCCAGCCCGGACAAGCCCGACGCCGTGTACGCCCGCAAGCTCCAGGAGGTCCTGGGCGGGCAGTACGGCGAGATCACGGTCGCCATGCAGTACGGGTTCCAGTCCTGGAACATCCACATCCCCGGCAAGTACAAGGACCTGCTCTACGGGATCGGGGCCGAGGAGTTCGGCCACGTCGAGATGCTGGCGAAGATGATCGCCCAGCTGCTCGAGAAGGCCCCCATCGGGATCACCGAGGAGGCCATCCAGAAGGACCCGACCGTCGCGGCGGTCATCGGCGGCACCGACCTGCAGCACGCGATCGTCGCGGGCGCCGGCGCGCGCCCCGTGGACTCCATGGGCAACCCGTGGACCGCGGGCTACGTCACCGCGAGCGGCAACCTGCTCGCGGACTTCACGGCGAACGCCAACGCGGAGATGCAGGGCCGGCTCCAGGTGGCGCGGCTCTACCACATGACGGACGACCACGGCGTGCGCGACCTCCTCGCGTTCCTCCTGGCCCGCGACACGATGCACCAGAACCAGTGGATCGCCGCGGCCCGGGAGCTGCAGGAGGAGGGCCACGAGGGGATCCCGGTCCCGAGCAACTTCCCGATCGGGCAGGAGGACCGCGACGTGTCCTACCAGTACATCAACTTCTCGGACGGCCCGGACGCCGACAAGGGCTCCTGGGCCTCCGGCCCCACGCCCGACGGGCTGGGCGAGTTCACCTACGTGGCGGAGCCGCCGGCCGGTGTGCCGATGCCCCCGCCCACGCAGCCCGACCCGCGCCTGTACGGGACCTCGGCCATGCCGAACCCCGTCGAGAAGGTCACCGGGAAGCTGAAGGACACCTTCAAGAGCGAGTGAGAAGGAGAACGCGATGAGCACGAACGACACCGGCGGCGCGGCCGCCGCGGCCGTGGGCACCGCCAAGGACGAGGCGTCGGGCCTGGCCCAGGCCGCTGCCGGCAGCGGGCAGGACCTGCTGCACGAGGCCAAGGGGCAGGCGGGCGACGTCGTCGCCGAGGCCACGGGCCAGGCCCGCGACCTCCTCGGCGAGGCCCGCACGGGCCTCAAGGGCCAGGCCTCCGACCAGCAGGCGAAGGCCGCGGCCGGCCTGCGGGCGCTGGGCGACGAGCTCGGCCGCATGGCGGACGGCTCGGAGCAGGGCGGGCTCGCGACGGACCTGGTCCGCCAGGTCGCGGGCCGCACCGGCACCGTCGCCACGTGGCTGGAGGACCGGGAGCCCGGCGACGTCCTGAACGAGGTCGCGGACTTCGCGCGGCGCCGGCCGGGGGTCTTCCTCGCCCTCGCCGCCGGTGCGGGCGTGCTCGCCGGCCGTCTCACCCGGGGGCTGAAGGACGCCCCGTCCACGGGGAGCAGCACGGGCGGGTCGGCGCTGGCCGGCTCGACCACGGGTCTGTCGACCCCGAGCGCGGGCTCCGCGGGCGGCTCGCCGGCCGCGACCACGCAGGACCTGTCCGGCGTGCTCCCCGCCGCCGGCGGCCCCGGCGTGGTCGCGGGCGGCACCGCCGAGGTCAGCGAGCTCGACCTCGAGTCCGGCGGCGGCCAGCACCGCGAGCCGGGCCCGGCGCTGACGGACACGCCCGCGTGGGCGCCGGTCGCGTCGGAGGAGCAGGCCTGGGCCGCCAGCGGCGGCGAGGCGCCCGTGACGGAGACCCCCGGCCACCTGGCCACGGGCGACGACACGGGCACGGCCGGCGGTGACCCGCTGGCCGGCGTGCGCCGCGAGGACCAGCCGTGACCGGGCCGGGGGACCCCACCGTCGCCGCGGCGCCGGGCACGGGTCCCGCCGGGTCGGCCGGCGCCGCCCCGGGCGCGGTGCCCGGGGCGGTGCCGCCGGTCGGCGGTGCCGCGGACGACGCGGGACGGCCGTCCATCGGCGACCTGATCGGCAACGTCACGCAGGACCTGTCGCTGCTGGTGCGCCAGGAGGTCGAGCTCGCGAAGGCGGAGCTGTCGCAGTCCGCCAAGCGGGCGGGCACCGGCAGCGGCATGCTCGCCGGCGCCGGCGTCGCCGGGCACTTCGTGCTGCTGTTCCTGTCGATCGCCCTGTGGTGGGCGCTCGCGCACCCGCTCGGCCACGCGTGGTCGGCGCTGGTCCTGGCCGTGATCTGGGGCGTCGTCGCCGCGGTCCTGGCCCTGAAGGGGCGCAAGGAGCTGCAGCGCATCAAGGGCGCGCCGCGCACGACGGAGACGGTCAAGAAGATCCCGAACGCCCTGAAGGGTGACGAGGAGGCGAACCATGAGTGAGAACCCCGAGGAGATCCGCGCGCGG
>JAPSIJ010000332.1 GCA_031178805.1 Cellulomonas sp.
GAGGAGGGCTACGCGCTCGCCGAGGTCACCGGGTACGACCTGTTCCCGATGACGCACCACGTCGAGGCCGTCGCGCTGCTCACCCGCTGAGCCGCGCCGGCGGGTGCCCCGGGGCCGTCAGGGGGTCGCGGCCGGGACCCGCGCGGCCTAGCGTGGGTCCCGGGCACCGCGGCCCGCGGCGCCCGGGACACGGAGGAGGGTCGACGATGACGACGACGCACCAGGGCGAGGCCCGCGAGTCCGCGGCCGCCGCGACGCGCCGGGTGGCCGAGGCCGGCCGCCGCGCGACCGAGGAGGCCCGCAAGCAGGGCACGCCCGACTACGACCCGCGCCAGCACCGCAAGGCCCTCGAGCGCGAGCGCCGCGCGGCGCAGGGGACCGACCGGGACTGACCACGGCACGCCGCCCGGGCACGTCGCCGCCCGGGCGGCTCCGGGGTAGGATGTATCTTGACGTCAAGATACTTCCGCGGCCGACCCCCAGCCCGGCCGCTCTCGCCCAACGAAGGAGCACTCTGTGAGCAGCGTCGACAGCTTCGGGTCGAAGTCCCGGCTGCAGGTCGCCGACGACACCTACGAGATCTTCCGGCTCGACGCCGTGCCGGGCACCGAGAAGCTGCCGTACAGCCTCAAGGTGCTGGCCGAGAACCTGCTGCGGACCGAGGACGGCGCGAACATCACCGCCGACCACGTCCGCGCGCTCGCCGCCTGGGACCCGTCGGCCGAGCCGGACACCGAGATCCAGTTCACCCCCGCCCGCGTGATCATGCAGGACTTCACCGGCGTGCCCTGCGTCGTCGACCTCGCCACCATGCGCGAGGCCGTCGCGGAGCTCGGCGGCGACCCGTCCCGGATCAACCCGCTCGCCCCCGCCGAGCTGGTCATCGACCACTCCGTGCAGATCGACGTCGCCGGCCGCCGCGACGCCTTCGAGCGCAACGTCGAGCTCGAGTACCAGCGCAACCGCGAGCGGTACCAGTTCCTGCGCTGGGGTCAGACCGCGTTCGACGACTTCAAGGTCGTCCCCCCGGGCACCGGCATCGTGCACCAGGTCAACATCGAGTACCTGGCGCGCGGCGTGATGACGCGCGAGGTCGACGGCGTGCTGCGCGCGTACCCCGACACCTGCGTCGGCACCGACTCGCACACCACGATGGTCAACGGCCTCGGCGTACTCGGCTGGGGCGTCGGCGGCATCGAGGCCGAGGCCGCCATGCTCGGCCAGCCGGTGTCGATGCTCATCCCGCGCGTCGTCGGCTTCAAGCTCACCGGCTCGATCCCGCCCGGCGTGACCGCCACGGACGTCGTGCTCACCATCACCCAGCTGCTGCGCCAGCACGGCGTCGTCGGCAAGTTCGTCGAGTTCTACGGCGAGGGCGTCGCGGCCGTGCCGCTGGCGAACCGCGCCACCATCGGCAACATGAGCCCCGAGTTCGGCTCCACCTGCGCGATCTTCCCGGTCGACCGGGTCACGCTCGACTACCTGCGCCTCACCGGCCGGTCCGAGCAGCAGCTCGCGCTGGTCGAGGCCTACGCCAAGACCCAGGGCATGTGGCTCGACGCCGACACCCCCGAGGCGCGGTACTCCGAGTACCTCGAGCTCGACCTGTCGACGGTCGTCCCGTCGATCGCCGGCCCGAAGCGCCCGCAGGACCGCATCGAGCTCACCGAGGCCAAGGAGTCGTTCGCGACCTCGATCCTCGACTACGTCTCCGCCGACGAGGCCGCCGCGTTCTCCGGCGCCCCCCGCACGATGAGCGGCCTGGACGAGTCGGTCGACGAGACCTTCCCGGCCTCCGACCCCATCGCCGCCGGCGAGCACGCCGACGCCAGCGACGCCCCCGCGCACGTCGCGGCCGGCGACAGCACCCGGCGCCCGCACAAGCGCGTCCCGGTCACCCTGGCCGACGGCACGCAGACCGAGCTCGACCACGGCGCCGTCGTGATCGCCTCGATCACCTCGTGCACCAACACGTCCAACCCGTCGGTGATGCTGGCCGCCGCGCTGCTGGCCCGCAAGGCCGTCGAGCGCGGGCTGTCCGCCAAGCCGTGGGTGAAGACCTCGATGGCCCCGGGCTCGCAGGTCGTGACGAACTACTACGAGAAGGCCGGCCTCTGGCCGTACCTGGAGAAGCTCGGCTTCCACCTGGTCGGCTACGGCTGCGCCACCTGCATCGGCAACTCGGGCCCGCTGCCCGAGGAGGTCTCCGCGGTCGTCAACGAGCACGACCTCTCCGTGGTGTCGGTGCTGTCCGGCAACCGCAACTTCGAGGGCCGCATCAACCCCGACGTGAAGATGAACTACCTGGCGTCCCCGCCGCTGGTCATCGCGTACGCGCTCGCCGGGACGATGGACTTCGACTTCGCGAACGAGCCGCTCGGCACCGACGAGGCCGGGCAGCCGGTGTTCCTCACCGACATCTGGCCCTCGCCCGAGGAGGTCCAGGCGACCATCGACGCCTCGATCGACCGCCAGATGTTCGTGTCGGACTACGCCGACGTGTTCGCCGGCGACGACCGGTGGCGCTCGCTCCCGACCCCCGAGGGCGACACCTTCGCCTGGGACGCCGAGTCCACCTACGTCCGCAAGCCCCCGTACTTCGAGGGCATGGGCGCCGAGCCGGCCCCCGTCGCCGACGTCACGGGCGCCCGGGTGCTCGCCAAGCTCGGCGACTCCGTCACCACCGACCACATCAGCCCCGCGGGGTCGATCAAGGCCGACAGCCCGGCCGGCCGGTACCTCGCCGAGCACGGCGTCGACCGGCGCGACTTCAACTCCTACGGCTCGCGCCGCGGGAACCACGAGGTCATGATCCGCGGCACCTTCGCCAACATCCGGCTGCGCAACCAGCTGGTCCCGGGCGTCGAGGGCGGCTTCACGGTCAACCACCTGACCGGCGAGCAGACCTCGATCTACGACGCCGCCCAGGCGTACGCGGAGTCCGGCATCCCGCTGGTCATCCTCGGCGGCAAGGAGTACGGCTCCGGCTCCTCGCGCGACTGGGCCGCCAAGGGCACCGCGCTGCTCGGCGTGAAGGCCGTCATCACCGAGTCGTTCGAGCGGATCCACCGCTCCAACCTCATCGGCATGGGCGTGCTGCCGCTGCAGTTCCCGGCCGGCGAGTCCGCCGACTCCCTCGGCCTGGACGGCACCGAGACGTTCGACATCGCCGGCGTCACCGCGCTGAACGAGGGCACCACGCCCCGCACGGTGCACGTCACCGCGACCAAGGGCGACGGCTCCGTCGTGGAGTTCGACGCGGTGGTCCGGATCGACACCCCCGGCGAGGCGGACTACTACCGCAACGGCGGCATCCTGCAGTACGTGCTCCGGTCGCTCGTCGCCGCCTGACGCACGCGCCGACGCCCCCGCGACCCCGGACGGGTCGCGGGGGCGTCGTGC
>JAPSIJ010000333.1:0-2549 GCA_031178805.1 Cellulomonas sp.
TGCCGCAGGACCGGGTCTCCCCCACGCCCCGCTCGTGCACGCGCATCCGCACCCGGCCGAGCACGGTGCCGTCGGCGGCGCGGTCCTCGCCGAGCGGGACGACCAGCTCGACGTTGGTGCCGTGCGGCGGGACCGGGTCCACGACGGGCGCGCGGGTGAGGTCGGCGGCCGCCAGCTCGGCGTCGCCCGCGAGCGCGAGCACGGTGTGCGGGTTGCCCACGTCGACGCTGAGCGCCGCGCGCGGCACGTCGAGGCCCGCGACCTGCACCTGCGCGTCGGCGCCGGCGGTCGCGGCGTCCGCGCCCCCGGGCAGGTGCCACGGGCCCATGTCCACGGCGTACCAGACCTCGCCCCCGGGCCCGGCGACCTCGCGGACCCGCCGGACCCCCGCGCGGGTGCCCAGCACGAGCTCGCCGGCGGCCGGGTCCCACAGCCCCAGCGCGCGGGCGTAGGCGGCGACGACGCGCACGCCGTTGCCGCACATCTCGGCGACCGAGCCGTCGGCGTTCCGGTAGTCCATGAACCAGGTCGCGGCCGGGTCCTCGGCGAGCACCGCCGCGCCCTCGGGCAGGTCGGCGCTCGCCACCAGGCGGATCACCCCGTCGCCGCCGATCCCGGCCCGCCGGTCCGCGAGCGCCCGGACCAGGTCCGCGTCGAGCGCGACGCCCGCGCGGCCGTCCAGCAGCACGAAGTCGTTCTGGGTGCCGTGCCCCGTGCTCACCCGCAGCACGCGGGACGCCCCGGCGGTGGCGGGGGCGTCGGTGGTCGCGGGGGCGGGCGTGCCGGCGGTCATGAGCCCAGACTACGGCGCGGCGCCGGCTCGTCCGTGGCCAGGCCGAGGGTCCCGGCGTCGGCCGCCGCGACCAGGTCCAGCGCCCGGGCGACCAGGTCCGGGTCCCGGGCGTCCAGCCAGTGCACCCGGGGGTCGCGGCCGAACCAGCCCATCTGCTTGCGGGCCAGCCGGCGGGTGCCGGCCACCACCTGCGCGCGCGCCTCGTCCTCGGTGATCTCGCCGCGCAGCGCCGCCAGCACCTCGGCGTACCCGACGGCGCGGGAGGCGGTGCGCCCGATCCCCCGGTCCCGCAGCGCCGTGACCTCGGCGACCAGCCCCGCCGACCACATCCGGTCCACCCGCGCCTGCACCCGCTCGTCGAGCACGGCCCGGTCGCAGTCCAGCCCGATCTGCACGGCGGGCACCTCGTAGTCGTGCCCCGGCAGGTTCGCGGAGTACGGCCGCCCGGTGAGCGCGATCACCTCCAGCGCGCGCACCACCCGGCGGGCGTTGCGCGGGCCGATGCCGGCGGCGGCCACGGGGTCCAGCCGCTCGAGCTCCGCGTGCAGCGCCCGGGCGCCCTCCGCCTCGACGCGGGCCTCCAGGGCGGCGCGCACCTCGGGGTCCGTGCCGGGGAACTCGATGCGGTCCAGCAGCGCCCGCACGTACAGCCCGGAGCCGCCGACCACCACCGGCCGCCCGCCCCGGCGCGCGACGTCCGCGACCGCGGCGCGGGCGTCCTGCTGGTAGGCGGCGACCGTGGCGTCCTCGTGCGGGTCGAGCACGTCGAGCAGGTGGTGCGGCACGCCCCGGCGCTCCGCCGGCGTGAGCTTGGCGGTGCCGATGTCCATGCCGCGGTACAGCTGCATGGCGTCGGCGTTCACCACCTCGCCGCCCAGCCGCTCGGCGAGCGCCAGCCCGAGGTCGGACTTGCCGGTGGCGGTCGGGCCGACCACGGCGACGACGACGGTCAACGGGGCTCCTCGGGGTCGTGCGCGGTCTCTCGTGCGGGGTCGTGCTCGGCGTCCGCGGCGGCGCGGGGCCGGGGCAGGCGGTGCGCGCCGGGCTCCGGCGCGGCGGGGCGCGGCTCGCCGCCGGGGTCGGGCAGCCAGGCCGCCACGGCGTGCTGCGCCCCCGCGACGACCGCGCCGGTGCAGGCGGCCACCCGCACGCCAGCCGGGTCCGGCAGCGCGCCCAGCAGCCCCAGCACCGCGTGCCACGGCGACCAGCCGCTCACGGCGAGCTCCCGCGCCCCGGCGGTGCCCAGTCCGCCCAGCGCCCGGGCCAGGCCCAGCGGCCCGGCCGCGAGCGCCGCCAGCAGGTGCTCGTCGACGTCGGGGGCGCGGGGGTCGTCGGCGACCGGCGCGTCCGGCCCGTGGCGGGCGCTCAGCGACCCCACCGCGACCAGCAGGTCGACGTCGGCCAGCCCGCGGCCGAGCACCCGGGCGTCCTCGGTGGCGGACGAGCCCGGCGCGGGCACCCGCGGGACCTCGTGCACGTCGGCGCCGGCGGTGACGCCCGCGAGCGCCAGCAGCGTCAGGGCGACCGAGGCCGGGACGTCGGCGCGCGCGGTGGCGGCGGGGCCGGCGGTCGTGGTGGCGGCGGGCGCGGGGTCCCCGGCGGCCAGACCCGCGGCGCCCAGCCCCGGGGCCACCGGGTGGCGCAGCGAGCGCGCGTATTTCATCATCACGCAGAGCTGGCTCAACCATGCCAGCGAGAACCACTGGCGCGGCCGGGCGATGGCGCTCTTCTACATGGCCTATGTCATCGGGCTCGG
>JAPSIJ010000333.1:2559-3401 GCA_031178805.1 Cellulomonas sp.
GGCCACCGGGTGGCGCAGCGAGCGCGCGGTGCGTCCGGGGGCGACGACGGCCACCCGGCCGCCGGGTCCCGGGTCCGCGGACCGCAGCGCCGTCACGGCGGCGTCCCGCAGACCGGCGGCGGGGTCGGCGCGCCCGGCGGCGCCGGGCACGAGCAGCGCCGTGTCGGGCAGGAACACCACGGCCGCACTCACCCGGCGAGGCTATCGCCCCCCGCGCCCGCACCCCGACGCCGGACCTCCGCGCCGCCCCCTCGCGCCCTGGTCGCGCCGGCCCTCGTCGCCGAACGTCCACTTCCCGTCTGCGCGCAGGCGCCCGGATGCAGACGGGAAGTGGAGTCTCGGCGGACGGGCGCGGGGCGGGCGGCGGGCGCGGGCCGGTGTCAGGTGGTGAGGGTGCGGGCGAGCTCCTCGGCGCGGGTCTCCTGGCCGGAGCGGCGCAGTACGTCGACCAGCGCGTTCGCCACCTCCCCGTGCGGGCCGCGGCGCCGGGCGGCGGCGAAGCCCTCCATCGCGGACTCCAGGTGCCACACCGCCTGGTCGGCGTCGCCGAGCCCGTCGTGCAGCCGCCCGGCGAGCCAGAACGCGTGCGCGGCGTCGGCGAGCGCCCCGAGCCCGGCGTAGGCCTCGGCGGCGCGCTGGGCGCGGGCGGCCGCGGCCGTGACCCGCTCGCGGCCGCCGAGGGTGGCGAGCAGCCGGGCGGCGGCGTCGTCGAGGTCGGCGACCGCGCGCCGGCGGGCGGCCTGCTCGCGGGCGGCGAGGTCCGGCGCGCGCTCCCCCGGCTCCGCGCCGGCGTCCGCGGTGAGCCGGGCGGCGAGCCCGGCGGCGGCGCGGCGCACGGCCGC
>JAPSIJ010000334.1 GCA_031178805.1 Cellulomonas sp.
CCCGCGGTTCGCCAAGCAGTTCGCCGCGGTCGGCGCCCTGCTCGGCGAGGCCGCCCGCGCCTACGCCGCCGAGGTCCGCGGCGGGCAGTTCCCCGACGCCGACCACTCCTTCCTCCGCTGAGCGCGCGCCCCGGCGACCGGCCGGCCGGGCGGCTGCTGCGCCGCGTGCTCGCCGGCGCGGTGCTCGCCGCCGTGCTCGGCGGGCTGGTGCTGCTGGTCGCCCCCGACCGGCTCGGCCTGGCGGACCGCACGCCGCTCGCGCAGCTGGTCGCGCTGCGCGGGCTGGCGGCGCTGGCCCTCGTCGGGTGCGCCCTGGCGCTGCTCGCGGTCGTCGGGGGCCTGCACCGGCTCGCGCACCGGTCGGGGCTGACCCCGCCGCGGTGGCCGGTGCCGGTCGCCGTGGCCGCGCTCCTGGTCGTCGGCGCGGGGGCCCAGGCCGCCGTGCTGGCCGGCCGGGGGCTGGACGGCTCCGGGCCGGGGACGGCGGCCGACGCCGACGTGGTGGTGCTGTCGTTCAACACGTTCGGCGTGGTCGGCGCCGCGGACCTCACCGCGCTGGTGCTCCAGCACGACGCCGACCTCACCGTGCTCGCCGAGACCTCCGCCGCGACGGCGCGCGAGACGGCGCAGGCGCTCACCGACGCCGGCCGCCCGACCACCGCGCTCGCCGCCGACGCCGCGGGCACCCGCGTCGACGGCGTCGCGCTGCTGGTGCGGGACGCGCTCGGGGCGTACACGCAGGACACCGCCGGGCTGCCCGCCACCGAGCTCGGCACGTTCGCCGCGGTGCCCGCCGGCGGGTCCGCGTCCGAGGAGGTCGTCGGGCCGGTCGTCGCCGTGCACACCCGCGCCCCCTCCGCGGCGGGCTCGATGCCGGACTGGCGCGCGCACGCCGCGGCGATCGCGGAGGTGTGCCGCAGCACGCCGGGGGCGATCGTCGCCGGGGACCTGAACGCCACCCTCGACCACCCGGGGCTGACGGACCTCGGCCCGTGCGTCGACGCCGCCGCCGCGACCGGCGCCGCCGGGCTGGGCACGTGGCCCGCCGACGTCCCGCGGGTGCTGGGCGCGCCGATCGACCACGTCCTCGTCGACGGCCGCACCTGGCGGGTCACCGGCTTCGGCGTGCTGCCGGCCGTCGGGGGCAGCGACCACCGGCCGGTCGTCGCGCACCTCGCGCGTCGCTGACCGCCGCCGCGGAGCCCGCCCTCTACCCTTCGACTCATGCGCCCCCGCTCCGCCGTCGACCGGCCGGCCGAGGCCCGCGCCCCGGCCCCGAGGACGCCCGGGGGCGACGGCCAGGCACGCCCCGGCGCGTCCGGCGCGCGCGCGGGGTCCGGCCCCGGTGCCCGGGCCGGCGCGGGTCCCCGGCCGGGTGCCCGGCACGGTGGCCGGCAGGGTGGCCGGCCGCCGGGCCCGCCGCGGCTGCGCCCGACGACCCGCGGCCTCGTGGTCCTCGGCGTCGTCGCGGCCGTGCTGCTCGGGCTCGTCGTCAGCGCCGTCGTCGCCCTCGTGCGGTCCCCCGCCGACGCCGCGCCGGTCCCGCCGGCCGCGGCCCCGGTGGTCGTCTGCGAGCCGGACGCCACGACCTCCCAGAACTGCTGGCAGGCGTTCACCGACGGCGCCGACCCGCTGCTGGAGGTGTCGCCGTGGGTCACCGGCCGGCTGCGGGGCGGCGACGTCCGGACCGTCCTGGAGCACGTCGCGGCCCGGTTCGACGCCGAGGTGGAGCCCGTCGACCCGGACAGCTCGTGGGGCTGGGGCTACCGCGCCGTCCGCGGCGAGGGCGAGGAGGACGGGGCCGGCGGCGAGACCGTCCCGCACGGCGGCGACAGCCTGTCCAACCACGCCTCCGGCACCTCGATCGACCTGAACGCCACCGAGCACCCCCTCGGCGCGACCGGCACGTTCACCGACGACCAGGTGGACGCGATCCGGGAGATCCTCGCGGAGGTCGCGCCGGTGGTTGCCTGGGGCGGGGACTTCCCCCGCCCGGACGAGATGCACTTCGAGATCGTCGGCGACGCGGCCGCCGTGGCCGAGGTCGCGGCGCGGCTGCGCGGGGGGCCCGCCGCGGGCTGAGCGTCAGGACCGCTCGCGGCGGTCCTCCTCGTCCCACGCCTCGCTGCGGGCGCGCGCCAGGTCCAGCGCGTGCTGCGCCGCCTCGCGCGTCGGGTACGGGCCCATCAGGTGCGACCACGAGGACTGCTTGCCCTGCTCGACCTGACCGGTCTCGGTGTTGTAGTAGAACTCGTCGGCCACGGCGCCCTCCCGGTGCGGTCCCGGGCCGCCGCGTCCGCCGGGGCGGCCCCTGGTTCGTAGACTGCCAGGTATGACGTCCGTGCACGCGCCGAGGCCGGCGCTCGTCCCGGGGACCGTCGGCCCCCGGCGACCCGTCCCCGCGGCCATCCCGCGACCCGAGTACGTCGACCGTCCGGCGCCGGCACCGTTCACCGGCAGCGACGTCCCGGCGCCGGAGGTGCTGGCGCGGATCCGGGTGGCCGCGCGGATCGCCGCGCAGGCGCTCGAGGAGGTCGGCCGGCACGTCGCCCCCGGCGTCACCACCGACGAGCTCGACCGGATCGGGCACGAGTTCCTGCTGGACCACGGCGCGTACCCCTCGACGCTCGGCTACCGCGGCTTCCCCAAGTCGGTCTGCACCTCCGTCAACGAGGTGATCTGCCACGGCATCCCCGACTCGACCGTGCTGGCCGACGGCGACATCGTCAACGTGGACATCACCGCCTTCACCGGCGGCGTGCACGGCGACAACAACGCCACGTTCCTGGTCGGCGAGGTCGACGAGGAGTCGCGGCTGCTCGTCGAGCGGACCCGGGAGGCCCTGGACCGCGCGATCAGGGCCGTGCGGCCCGGGCGCGAGGTGAACGTGATCGGCCGGGTGATCGAGAAGTACGCCGCCCGGTTCGGCTACGGGGTGGTCCGCGACTACACCGGCCACGGCGTCGGCGAGGCGTTCCACTCCGGGCTGGTCATCCCCCACTACGACGCGGCCCCGCGGTACGACCGCGTCATCGAGCCCGGCATGGTGTTCACCATCGAGCCGATGCTCAACCTCGGCACGCCCGACTGGACGACGTGGGACGACGGGTGGACCGTGGTCACCGCGGACCTGCGCCGCAGCGCGCAGTTCGAGCACACCCTGCTGGTCACCGACACCGGAGCGGAGATCCTGACACTCCCATGAGCCACCACACCCACGCCCGCACGGCCTTCGGCATCGACATCGGCGGTTCCGGCATCAAGGGCGCCCCGGTCGACCTGGAGACCGGCGAGTTCGCCGCCGAGCGCATCCGGATCCCGACGCCGCAGCCCGCCACCCCCGCGGCCGTCGCCGCCACGGTGGCCGAGCTCGTCGGGCGGTTCGACCTGCCCG
>JAPSIJ010000335.1 GCA_031178805.1 Cellulomonas sp.
GGACTGCGCGACGACGCCGCGGCGCTCGCGCTCGCCCGCCGGGTGGCCGCCGCCGACCACGTCCGGCTCGCCGGCGTCTCCGCCTTCGAGGGCCTGATGCCGCCGTCGGCCGACCCCGGCGCGCCGGCCGGCGCCGTCGACCTGCTGGCCCGGGTGCGGGGCCTGGTCACGGCGCTGTCGGCCGAGGGCCTGGTCGCCGGCGTACCGGTCGTCACCGCCGGCGGGTCCTCGTACTTCGACCTCGTCGTGCGCGAGCTCGGGCCCGCGCTGTGGGACTTCCCGGTGACCACGGTGCTGCGGTCCGGCTGCTACGTCACCCACGACCACGGGGTCTACCTGCGCACGTCGCCGCTCGGCGCCGCGCGCGGGGCGGCCACCCTGCGGCCCGCGTTCGAGCTGCGCGCCTCGGTGCTGTCCGCGCCCGAGGACGGCCGGGCGGTCGTCGGCTTCGGCCGCCGGGAGGTGCCCACCGACGACCGCCTGCCGGTCGTGCTGGGCGTCGCCGGCGGCCGGGCGGACGTCGCCGCCTGGGAGGTCACCGGCGTGAACGACCACCACGCGTTCCTGTCCGTCCCGCCCGGCACCGTGCTCCGGCCGGGCACGGTGCTGCGGTTCGGGATCAGCCACCCCTGCGGGGCGTTCGACCGGTGGCGGCGCATCCCGCTGGTCGACGGCGAGACGGTGGTCGGCGAGATCACGCCCCGCCTCTGACCGCCCCCGGCCCGGCCTCCTCCCTCAGCCCGCTCTGCCCGTCACGTCGCGAAGGACCCGCATGACCACCACCGCAGCCCCCGAGCAGCTCCTCGACGGCATCCCGCTCTGGGACGGCGAGCGCGAGGTCGGCCCCGCCCGGCTCACCTGGGCCGGCGACCGGCTGCTCGCCGTCGAGGAGGCCCCCGCCCGGCACGCGGACCTCAGCGTGATCCCCGGCCTGGTGGACACCCACGTGCACCTCGGCTACCCGGCCGGAGCGCCCGCCGCCGACCCGTCGGCCTGGCCGATCCTCACCCCGCCGGAGGAGCGCTCGCTGCACGTCGCCGCGAACGCCCTGCGCTGCGCCCGCGCCGGCGTCACCACGCTGCGGGACCTGGCCGCCGACTCGATCCAGCTGGCCGTGGGCCGCGCCTTCGACACCGGCGTGCTCGCCGGCCCGCGCCTGCTGTCGCACGGCCAGGTCGGCATGACGGCCGGGCACGGCGACCTGTTCGTCCCGCCGCACTACCCGCACCGCCCGCCGACCGCGGACAGCCCCGACGAGTGCCGGAAGCTCGTGCGGGTGTGGGCCCGGTCCGGCGCGGCCGGCGTGAAGATCTACACCTCCGGCGGCGTGCTCTCCATGGGCGACAAGGTCGGCTGGCGGAACCAGACCCGCGAGGAGATCCGCACCACCGTCGACGAGGCGCACGCGCTCGGCATGCTGGTCGCGGCGCACACCCACTCGGTCGAGGGCCTGGACATCGCGCTCGCGGAGGGCGTCGACTCGATCGAGCACGGCACCGCCATCGCCGAGCAGCACCTCGCCGCGCTCGTGGAGCGGAACCTGCCCGTGGCGCCGACGCTGCTGATCAACGACATCATCGCCGAGGGCCGCCGCCCGGTGTCCGCCGAGGCGCAGGCCAAGGCGCGCGACGTGGTCGCCCTGCGCGACGCCGGGTTCGCCCGCGCCGCGGAGGCCGGCGTGCGGTTCGTGCTCGGCACCGACGCCTCCGGGCAGTTCGTCGCGTTCGGCGACCAGATGGAGGAGGTCCGCACGATGGCGGCGATGTTCGGCTGGTCGCCCGCGCGTGCGCTGGCCGCCGCCACCTCCGACGCCGCCGACGCCATCCGCCTCGGCGGGGTGACCGGACGGCTGCGCGCCGGGCTCGGCAGCGACTTCGTCGTGCTGCGCGGCCGGCCGTGGGAGGACGTCGACGCGCTGCGGGTGGAGAACATCGTGGCCGTGGTCTCCCGCGGCCGGGTGGTCGCCGGCGCGCTGCCCGCCTGACCCGCGGGCAGGATGACGTCCGTGCCCCCACGTCCCGCCCGCGCCCGCCGCGCGCGCCGCTCCGCCGGCCTGGTCGCCGTGGCGGCGACCCTCGTGGCCGCCGGGTGCGGGCCCTCCGGCGCCCCGGACCGCGCGGAGCCGACGCGGGCGCCGTCCTCGGCCGCCGCGACGCCGACGCCGACCACCAGCGCCGCGCCGGTCCCCGAGCGGCCGGTCGTGCGGGCCGGGACGGTCGCCGAGGGGGCGCCGGCGACCGCGTCCGGCGAGGGGCCGGCGCGGGTCACGGTCGTCCGGGACGGCGACTTCGGCGTGGTCGCGCACCTGGACTGCGCGGCGTGCACGGGGGAGGTGGTGCTCACCTCCGACGGCCGGATGTCGCCGTGGGGCGCCGGTCCCGCCCCGATGACCGGCAGCTACCTGGTCGACCTGCTGACGGACACGGAGGCGAAGCAGGGCTTCCTGCTGGACGCGTCCGGGCCGTGGACGCTGACCTTCGAGAGCTGGAACGACCTGCCCGCCACCACCGGCCCGCAGCAGGGCTCCGGGTCGACGGTGCTGGTGCTGGGCGACACGGCGGCCGCCGTGCGGCTGGACTACACGCCCGCCGGTCCGGGCGACTCGATGCTCGCGCGGGTGGTCTCGGCGGTGGACGTGGACCCGGCGACCGGTCCGGCGTCGCTGGCGTTCGGCGACGAGGTGGCGTTCAGCGAGACCGCCGACGTCGCGATGCCGGGCGTCGTCGCGCTCAGCACGAACGGCTCCTGGACCCTCACGCCGCTGCCGTGACGGCGTGCCGGGGCGCGAGCGGCTGACGGCGGGCCCGCGGCGTGGCAGGGTGGGGACGCACGAGGTGCCCGACCCCCTCCGGAGGTGCCGCATGCCGCTCACCCTGTCCGCCGCCCTGCGCTCCGTCGTGGGGGCGCACCGGTCCGGCAACGAGGACTCGGCGGCCTGCTCCGCCCGGTTCGCGCTGGTCGCGGACGGCGTCGGCGGGCACGCGGGCGGCGAGGTCGCCTCGGGCACGGTGGCGCAGCGGCTCGTCGCCACGCTCGCCGCGGACGACGCCGCGGGGCCGGACGACCTGCGCGCCGCGGTCGCCGCGGCCAACGCCGACCTGGCGCTCCGGGCGGACGCCGAGCCCGCGCTCACCGGCATGGCGACCACGCTCACCGGGATCGTCTGCGCCGCCGACGGCCTGCTGGTGCTGCACATCGGCGACTCGCGCGCCTACCGGTGGCGGGACGGGGCCGGCCGCCGGGTCACCCGCGACGACTCGCTGGTGCAGCTGCTGGTGGACGAGGGCGTCATCGACCCCGCGGAGGCCGACCGGCACCCGCGGCGGAACGTGATCCTGCACTGCCTCGCCGGCGACCCCGCCGACTCCGCGCACGTCACCGTGGTCGAGGC
>JAPSIJ010000336.1 GCA_031178805.1 Cellulomonas sp.
ACGACCTGCAGCGGCTGGTGGACTGGGCGCGCGAGCGGGACGTCGTCCTGGTGCACGACCTCGCCTACGCGGACATGTGCTTCGACGGCTGGACCCCGCCGTCGATCATGCAGTGCGTCGGCGCGACCGAGGTCGCGGTCGAGCTGTACTCGATGACCAAGTCCTACTCGATGGCGGGCTGGCGGGTGGCGTTCCTCGTCGGGCGCCCGGACGTGGTCGGCGCGCTCGCCAAGCTCAAGTCCTACCTGGACTACGGCACCTTCCAGCCGATCCAGATCGCCGCGACGGTCACCCTGAACGAGGCGCTTGACTACCCGGCCGAGCTCAGCCGCGTCTACGAGAGCCGGCGCAACGCCCTGGTCGACGGGCTGTCCCGGATCGGCTGGGACATCCTCCGGCCGCGCGGCACCATGTTCGCCTGGGCCCGGATCCCCGAGCCGTACCGGGAGCTGGGCTCGATCGAGTTCGCCGAGATGCTGGTGCGGGACTGCGACGTCGCCGTGTCGCCGGGCGTCGGCTTCGGTCCCGGCGGCGACGGGCACGTGCGGTTCGCGCTGATCGAGAACGAGCAGCGGATCGCGCAGGCGGTGCGCGGGCTGCGCAAGGGGCTCACCCGCCTGGGCTGACCCTGACCGGGCGGGCGGCGCACCTCAGGGTCGGATCGGGGGTCTGCCCCATGGCCCGGGCGCGCGGCCGGCTGCCAGGCTGCTCCCAGGACGCGGGGACGGCCTCGCGCGCAGCACGAGGAGACGGACCATGGCACGGCGCACGCGGGTCGCAGCAGCAGCGGGAGTGGTCGGCGCGGGGCTGGTGCTGGCGCTGACGGGCTGCTCGAGCGGCTCCGGACCGGTGGTGAGCCGGGACGTCGAGATCGACGACGTGACCGCGGTGGAGCTGGCCGCGGCCGGCGACCTCACGATCAGCCGGGGCACGACCCCCTCGCTCACCGTCACCGCGCCCGAGGGCACCCAGGACCGGCTGGTGAGCGAGGTCCGCGACGGCGTCCTGGTCCTGGACGCGCGGACGACGATCGGGTTCCACCGCTCGGGCGACGTGCACTACGACCTCGTCGTGACCGAGCTGACCGAGGTCCGGGTCTCCGGCGCGGGGGACGTGGAGGGCACCGACGTGACGGGCGACGAGCTCACGGTGCGCGTCGACGGGTCCGGCGACGTCAGCCTCGAGGGCGTGGACGCCGCCACGGTGCGCGCGTCGATCGACGGCTCGGGCGAGGTCGAGCTCGCGGGACGGTCGCAGGCCGGCGACCTGGACATCGGCGGGTCGGGCAGCATCGACGCGGAGGACCTGCGGCTCACCGAGGCCGACGTGTCGATCGACGGCTCCGGGGACGTCGACGTGGACGTCGCGCGGCGGCTGGGCGTGGCCATCGGCGGGTCGGGCACCGTGCGCTACGCGGGCGACCCCGCGATCACCAGCGACATCGGCGGCTCGGGGTCGGTCGAGCGGCTCTGACCACCGGGCGCGCAGTGCGCCGGGCCCGTCAGAGGACGTCGGACCCGGCCACCAGCCGCGCGCCGGGCACGGGCCCCGAGGCGGTGAGCACAGAGTCGGCGACCCCGGCGGCGGTCATCGCCGCGGCGACGACCAGCGCGTGCTGCCGGCTCCGGGCCAGCGCCGCGACGGTCGGCCCGGAGCCCGAGACGACCACGCCCAGCGCGCCGGCGTCCTCGGCCACCGCCAGCGTCTCGACGAGCTCCGGCGCCAGCTCGACGGCGGCGTCCTGCAGGTCGTTGTGCAGCAGGGCGCCGACCGCGGCGGCGTCCCCGGCCCGCAGGGCGTGCAGCAGCGGCACGTCGTCGTCGGTGTCCACCGCGTCCCGGCCCGCGGCGAGCCGGTCGAACTCGGCGTACACGGCGGCCGTCGACAGCCCCGCGTCCCGGACCCCGAACGCCCAGTGGTACTCGCCGCGGCTCAGCGCGGCGGTGAGCAGGTCGCCCCGGCCGGCGCCGACGGCGGTCTGGCCCATCAGCAGGAACGGCACGTCGGACCCCAGCTCGGCGGCGATCTCGTGCAGCTCCTCGCGGGGCAGCGCCGTACCCCAGTAGGCGTCGCAGGCGAGCAGCGCGGCGGCCGCGTCCGCGGAGCCGCCGGCCATCCCGCCGGCGACAGGCACCTGCTTGTGCAGGTGCAGGTGCACGCCCTCGTCCACGCCGGTGCGGGCGGCGAGCGCCCGGGCGGCGCGCAGCGCGAGGTTGCTGCCGTCGGTGGGCACCCGCTCGGCCTGCGGGCCGGAGACCGTGACCGTGATCTCGTCGGCCCGGGTCGCGACGACGTCCTCGTACACCGACACGGCCTGGAACACGGTCGCCAGCGGGTGGTAGCCGTCGGCCCGGCGGGGTCCGACGCGCAGCGACAGGTTCACCTTGCCGGGGGCCCGGACGCGGACCTCACGTCCGGTGCGGGGGGCGAGGCGCAGGTCGGTCACGGCACCCACTGTGCCAGGTCCGGGCGCGTCCGGCGCGAGGTCCGGCGGGCCGGAGTCCCGGTGCCCGGGACGCCCGCGCCCGGCGGGGGAGCAGCAGGTCAGCGGCGGTGCGTCAGCCCGCGGCCAGGTGCTCGGCCACCCGGGCCAGCGCCGCGACGTCCAGCGCCTCGCCGCGCGCCTGCGGGTCCACGCCGGCCGCGGCGATCGCGCGCACGGCCGCCTCGGAGCCGCCGGCGAGCGGGGCCAGGGCGGAGCGCAGCATCTTCCGGCGCTGCGCGAACGCGGCGTCGACGACCGCGAACACCTGCTCCCGGGTCACCGTGGTGGCCGGGGGCTCGCGGCGGTCCATCCGGACCAGCGCGGAGTCGACGTTCGGCACCGGCCAGAACACGGTGCGGCCGATCGTGGCGGTGCGGCGGGCGGAGGCGTACCAGGCGACCTTCGCGGACGGCACCCCGTAGGTCCGGCTGCCCGGCGGGGCGGCGAGCCGGTCGGCGACCTCCGCCTGCACCATCACGAGCACCCGCTCCAGCGTGGGGAACCGCTCCAGGAACGTCAGCAGCACCGGGACGGAGACGTTGTACGGCAGGTTCGCGACCAGCGCGGTGGGGGCGCGGCCCGGCAGGGCGGTGACGTCGAGGGCGTCGGCGCGCACCACGGTGAGTGACGGGGTCGCCGGCGGGCCGGCGTCGGGGCCGGTGGCCGGGGCGACGTCCGGCAGGTCGACCACGTCGACGGCGGCGCCGGGGACGTGCCGGCGGACCGTCTCCGGCAGCAGGCCGGCGAGCACGGGGTCGATCTCCACCGCCACGACGTCCGCGCCGGCCTCGAGCAGGCCGAGCGTCAGGGAGCCGAGCCCGGGGCCGATCTCCACGACGCGCTCGCCCGCGACCACGTCGGCCTGCCGGACGATCTTGCGGACGGTCC
>JAPSIJ010000337.1 GCA_031178805.1 Cellulomonas sp.
CGGCCCGCCGGCGCACGGAGCACCGCCGTCGCCGCGCGGACCTGCCCGGGGTCCACCCGCACGCCGTCCGCCACCGCGCGCGCCGCCCGCTCCTCCAGCAGCGTCGCCCAGCGCGCCGCCACGTCGGACAGCGCGGGCAGCCCCGCGGGCGCCGGCGCGGCGTGCAGCGCGCGGAGCACGTCCGCCGCCTCCCCCAGCCGGCGCGGGACCGGGGCCCGCACCGCGCCCAGCGGCGTGCCGGGCACCACCCGCTCCAGCAGCAGCGCCCAGTCGCCGGCGTGCGCGTCGACCAGCCGGACCGCGCCCCGGCCGCCCCACGCCCGGAGCACGGCGGCCTCGTCCCGGCCCTCGTCGTGCGGGAAGGCCACCTTGAGCACGAGCGCGGTCCCGGCCGGGTCGCCGGGGCGGTGCACCGGCGCGCACCACGAGGCCGACCCGGCGGGGTACGGCTCCCCGGCCACGAGCGACCACCGGTCGAGGGCACGCGCCACCAGGACCGGCAGGGTCGTCAGCCACGCCGCGCCCTCCGGCGTCCGGCCGGCGCCGTTCCGCAGCGCCGCCGGCACGGGCACGTGCGGCGCGCGGCGCGCCTCCCCCGCCGCCGGGCCGGGCGTGCCGAGGATCGGGTCGGACGCTCCGGGCGTCGACGGGGGCGTGGGCACGGTCGACAGGCTAGGCCCGCGCGGGACGGGGGCAGCGATGGCCGGGCCGGGTGGCACCTACCGCAAGCAGCGCGCCGGGGCGCCGCCGGGGTTCTTCGCGTGCGAGGCCGCGGGCCTGGCGTGGCTCCGGGTGCGGGGCGGCGCACCGGTCGTCGGCGTCCGCGACGTCGGCCCGGACCACCTCGACCTGGACCGGCTCGCGGAGGTGCCGCCGACGCGCCGCGCCGCCCGGGACCTCGGCCGCGGGCTCGCCGTCACGCACGAGGCGGGCGCGCCCCGGTTCGGCAGCCCGCCGGCCGGGTGGTCCGGGGACGGCTTCTTCGGGCCGCTGTCCCAGCCGCTGCCGATGCCGGCGGGCGACCACGAGCGGTGGGGCGCGTTCCTCGCGGACTGCCGGGTCGAGCCCCTGGCGGCCGCCGCCGAGCGGCGCCGGGCGCTCGGCCCGGACGACGTGGCCCTGCTGCGCCGGCTGGCCGACGTCCTGCGCCGGGGGGACCTGGACGACGACGACCCGCCCGCGCGGCTGCACGGCGACCTGTGGTCGGGGAACGTGCTGTGGACCCCGGAGGGGGCGACGCTGATCGACCCCGCGGCGCACGGCGGCCACCGGGAGTCCGACCTGGCGATGCTCGCGCTGTTCGGGTTCCCGCACCTCGACGACGTGCTCGCCGCCTACCAGGAGGTGCACCCGCTGCGGCGCGGGTGGCAGCACCGCGTCGCCCTGCACCAGGTGTATCCCGTGGGCATGCACGCCGTGCTGTTCGGCGGGGGCTACGCGGCGCAGCTGCGCCGGCTGGTCGCGCCGTACGTCTGAGCGACCGGGCCCGGCACCACGACGGCCCCGGGGGACCCGCCGGCTCTCGCCGGTCCGGTCGACCCCGGGGCCGTCGGCGCCAGGTGCAGCATCTGTCCGCCACCGTCCACCGCGCCCGCTTGTCCTTCTCCCGCGCGGCCTGATCCGTCCCGGCCTCGTTGAGGACCGTCGGTGACGAGCCACCCGGCCCGCGTCCGTCCACCCCTCACGAGGGGCGCGTGCTCCGCGACCGGGACGGTCCTCCCGCGGCGGGTGCTGCACCACCGCGCGGACCGTGAGACCTCAGTCTCGCCCGGTACAGCGCGCGGGGTCCAGCGGTTATTCCGCGGTCAGCCCACCGGGTCGGTGGTCATGCGGACGGTCAGCGTGACGTCGCTGCCGGACTCGACGGTGCCGTTCAGCGGCTCCTGGGTGACGACGACCCACTGGGTGGGGTCCTCGATGGCCCGGCCCTGGCCGGACGCGTCGGCGACCTGGACGACGAGGCCGCGGGCCTCCAGCGTCTCCTGCGCGGTCTGCAGGAGCAGGTTGGTCTGGTCGATGACCTGGACCTCGTCGGACGTGGTGGCGCTCTCCGACGCGGACGACTCGTCCGACGCGGCGGACGCCGCGTCGTCCGAGCCGCCGGAGCAGGCGGCGAGCAGGGCGACCGTCGCGACGGCGGCGGCGGCCACGCTCAGGGTGCGCGTGGCCGGACGACCGGCTCGGGCGATGGACATGTTCATCGAGGCCCTCCTGGGCTGTTGCTTCTTCCCTCGGCCGCGCCCCGGGATCGCCGGGGTCGCGGAGGGCGCGGCGGCAGTCCCGTGCGGCGCCGCGGAGCGCGCCTGCACGTCTGCCGAGCGGCCGCCCGGGCACGGCCCGGCGGGGCGACACGCCCTCGGGAGGTCACCCTACGCCTGTCGACCGACAGGTTTCGTCCATATTTCGCCCGTTCGTGACGCCCTGGCCAGCACGACCGCCCGGACGCGCGCCGTTTCACCCGCGGCGGGGCCTCAGGCGGCGGCGGGGCGCGCGTCGCCCCGCACCAGGAACCGCGCGCCGAAGTGGTCGAACGTCGCGGGCAGCGGGTCGCGGGCCAGGTGGCGCGCCCGCGGGAACACCAGGTCCGCCTCGGCGAGCCGCGCGAGCAGCCGCCCCGCCGTGAGCAGCACGACGTTCCGCCCCGGGCACGACACCGGCCCGCCGCTGAACGGCACCAGCCCCCAGTCCGCGTCCGCGCGGCCGTCCAGCCACGCCTCGGGCGTGAACGCGTCGGCGATCGCCAGCCGGTCGCGGTCCCGGTGGAAGTAGGCGCTCACCACCGCGAAGCCCGTGCCGGCGGGCAGCTCCCGCGTCCCCCAGGTGGTCGGCGCGGTGCTGTCCCGCAGCACCACCAGCGTGGTCGGCCACAGCCGGACGGACTCCAGGACGGCGCCGCGGGCGTACGGCTGCATCGCGCGGCCCGACGCGGCCTCGGCGCGCAGCCGCTCGCGGACGTCGGGGCGGGCGGCCGCCACCGCGAGCGCCCGCAGCACCGCCGCCCCCGCGGCGTCGTACGCGAACAGCCACTGCGGCACCTGCCCGACGGGGTCGACACCGCGCTCCTCGGCCGCCGCGGCGGCGTGCGCGATCAGGCTGCCCGGCTCGGCGCGGCGGACGTAGGTCGCGAGCCGGTCGGCGAGCTCGGCCCGCAGCCGCGGCCGGCCGGGGTGCAGGTACGCCCAGTTCGCCGCCGACCGCAGCTGCTGCATCAGGTCGGTCACCCGGTCGTCGTCCCGCGCGCCCTCGCCCAGCACGACGGTGCGGACCATCCGCCAGAACCCCGGCGCGAACGTGTCCCACTCCAGCGTGCCGGCCGCCCGGGCGGCGGCCAGCACCCCGGCGGCCTCCCGGTCGACGGCGGCGAGCAGC
>JAPSIJ010000338.1 GCA_031178805.1 Cellulomonas sp.
GGCGCACGAGATCGTGCTGTGGAACGCCCTGTGGGCGGCGGTGGGCCCGGACCCGGCCGACTGCTCCGGGCTGGACCGCAACCTCGCGTGGCGGCACTTCACCGGCGGGCTGCCGGACGTCGAGCGGGACGACGAGCACGCCGAGGAGTACGCCGCCGACCTGGTCGCGGACCTGCGGGACGCGGTCGGCCGGTACCCGCGGGACCGGGACCTCGCGCACCTCGTGCGGCGGCTGCGCACGGCCTCGCCGGAGTTCGAGCGGCGCTGGGGCGAGGCGCGGGTCGCCGAGCACCGGTCGAGCCGCAAGACGCTGACCGGCACCCCGGTGGGGCCGATCACGGTGGACTGCGACGTCCTGCGGGTGCCGGGCAGCGACCTGCGGATCGTCGTCTACACCGCCGCGCCGGGCAGCGAGGACGCGCAGCGGCTGGACCTGCTGCGGGTCACCGGACGGCAGCGGCTGACGCCCGACCCCGTCTGACGGCGACCGGGCGCCGACAACCTGTCGACCCCCGCCGACAGGTTGTGCCGCCGCGCCCCCGCCCCGGCGCCGCACCCGGTTTCCTGGCTCCCGTGGCCCGGGACGATCCGGGCGCGGGCTCGGCGGAAGAGGTCAGCATGGTCACCCGGATCCGGCGCGCGTGGCGCGGCTTCGCCGAGCGGCGCCCCGCCCTGGCCGAGCTGGTGCTGTTCACGCTGATCAGCCAGGGCATGACGGTGCTGCAGCTGGCGCTGATGCCCGTGCTGAAGTGGGTGTTCGGGATGACGTCCCTGGTGGACACCGCGTTCCGGGTGCTCCCCGTGAGCACGAACGCGGACGGCAGCACGTCGTTCGTGTTCGACTACCCGGCGGGCGCGCTGCCGGTGGGCGGCGGTGGGCTGGCGTACTTCCTGGCGGTGCAGGTGACGCTGCTGGTCGCGCAGGTGATCAACTTCTTCCTGCAGCGGAACGTCACCTTCAAATCGACCAGCAACGTGTGGCGGGCGGCCGCCTGGTACGCGGTGGCGTACGTGGTGATCACCTTCGCCGCCGCCTGGCTGCAGGGGTTCTACAAGGACCCCGTCTACCAGTGGATGATCGGCCGCTGGGGCGCCGCCGGGGAGACCGGCGCGGACGTGGCGACCATGATCATCAACGCGCTGCTCTCGTTCGTGGTGTTCTTCCCGATCCTGAAGATCATCTTCCGGGACGGGCCGGGCGACCGGGACGGCGGCACCGCCGCCGCCCCGGTCCCCGCACTGGCCCGCTGAGCAGCGGACCTCACTCCTTGACGGGGATCGCCTGCGCCTCCAGGGCCTCGACGGTCTTGCCCTCGGCGCTCTGCAGCGCCTCGGGGATGGTCCCCTGGCCGGTGGCGGCGTTCTTCAGGCCGTCCGACACGTCGTTGTAGACCTGGGTCATGGTCGGGCCCCAGACGAAGTCGGGGTCGACCTGCTCGGACGCCTCGGCGAACACGTCGTAGATCTGCTGGCCGCCGTAGAACTCGACGCCCTCCTGCAGCACCGGCAGGCTCAGGCCGTCCGTGGTGGCGGGGTACAGGTTCGCCTCCTCGTTGAGGATCGTCAGCGCCTCCTCGGAGGTGTTCAGCCAGAGCGCGAACTGCGTGGCCTCGTACAGGTGCTCGGTGCCGGTGAACACCGCGGTCGAGGAGCCGCCCCAGTTGCCGGCGGCGTTCCCGCCCTCCTCCCACTGCGGCATCGGCGCGACGGCCCACTTCCCGGCGGTGTCCGGCGCGCCCGAGGCGATGGAGTTGGCGCCCCACACGGCGGACGTCCAGGTCCACACCTGGCCGGAGTTGTAGGCGTTGTCCCACTCGGTGGTCCACGCCGGGACGGTCGAGACGAGGTCGTCCTCGAGCAGCCCCTGCCAGTAGTCCGCGACCTGCTCGGACTCGGGCGAGGTGAGCGAGACGGTCCAGCCGTCGGCGTCGTTGCTGAACCACTGGCCGCCGGCCTGCCAGACGAACCCGGCGAGCTGGTTGACGTCGGCGGTGGAGAAGTTGGTGATGTACCCGCCGGCCGCCTTCACCTGCTCGGCGGCCTGCGCGTACTCCTCCCACGTCGTCGGCACGGGGATGCCGTGCTGCTCGAACAGGTCGGCGCGGTAGAACAGCGCCATCGGGCCGGCGTCCTGCGGGACCGCCCAGACCGACTCGTCGTCGCCGAGGGTGACCTGACCCCAGGTCCAGTCGACGAACTGCTCCTGCGCGGCGACGACGTCGGCGCACGCGGACAGGTCGGTGAGGCCGTCCTGGACCCGGAAGTTCGGCAGGGCGTCGTACTCGATCTGCCCGAGGTCGGGGGCGTTGCCGGCCTTCAGCTGGTTGAAGAAGTTCTGGTAGGTGCCGCCGTTGCCGTTGGGGCCGGTCTGCACGGTCACCTGGACGTCGGGGTTGGCGGCGTTCCAGGCGTCGACGGCCACCTCGATGCCGGGGATCCAGGAGGTGTACGACAGCTCGACCGGGCCGTCGGCGGGCTCGCAGGCCGCCGCGTCCGACCCGCCGTCGTCGGAGGCGCCGGAGCCGCCGGACGAGCAGGCGGCGAGGGCGCCGGCCAGCGTGAGGGCGAACAGGGCGCTGACGCCCGTCCGGGTGCGGTGGTGCATGGGAGGAGCTCCTTCTTCATCGAGGGATCTGACGCGTCACTTCACGGAGCCGGCGCCGAGGCCGCCCCGCCAGAACCGCTGCAGGGCGAGGAACGCCACGATCAGCGGGACGATCGACAGCAGGGAGCCCACCAGGACGTAGGTGTTGAGCTCCGGGATCTGGTTGAGCTGGGTGTTCCACTGGTAGAGGCCGAAGGTGACCGGGAACTTCCGCTCGTCGCGCAGCATGATCAGCGGCAGGAAGAAGTTGTTCCAGATCGCGACGAACTGGAACAGGAACACCGTGACCAGCGCGGGCGTCATCAGCCGGATGCTGACGCCGAAGAACGTGCGCACCTCCCCCGCGCCGTCCAGCCGGGCGGCCTCGATCAGCTCGTCGGGCACGCTGGCCGCGGCGTAGATCCGGGCGAGGTAGACGCCGAACGGGCTCACCACGCTGGGCAGCAGCACGGCCCAGTAGGTGTCGGTGAGGTTCACGCGGGAGAACAGCAGGAACAGCGGCAGCGCGAGCGCGGTGGCGGGCACCAGCACGCCGCCGAGCACGACGTTGAACAGCGCCTCCCGGCCGCGGAACGCGTACTTGGCCAGGGCGTAGCCGCACATGGAGGCGAGCAGGGTGGCGACGAGCGCCCCCACGCCGGCGTACAGCAGCGAGTTGGCCATCCACTGCGCGAACAGGCCGTCGCGGTAGGTGAGGACCGCCCGGACGTTCTCCACCAGGTTCAGGTCCGCGAACCACAGCGGGTGGGTGCCGAGCA
>JAPSIJ010000339.1 GCA_031178805.1 Cellulomonas sp.
TCAGCACGACGATCCGGCGCGCGGGCGTGCGGTGCAGCGCCTCGGCGAGGTCGGGGACCAGCAGGTGCGGGATGACGGAGGTGTACCAGGACCCGGGACCCAGGACGACCCAGTCGGCGGCCTCGACCGCGGCGACGGCCTCCGGCAGCGCCGGCGGCTGGTCCGGCACGAGGCGGACGGCGTCGATCCGGTCCCGGGCGACCGCGACCTGGCTCTGACCGCGCACCACGTCCACGGTGCCGTCCGGCCGCACCACGTCGGCCTCGATGGCGAGCGGCACGGCGGCCATCGGCAGCACCCGGCCCCGGGCGCCCAGCAGCCGGCCCACCCAGTCCAGCCCGTCGACGGTGTCGCCCAGCAGCTCCCAGAGCGCGACGATCAGCAGGTTGCCCACCGCGTGCTGGTCGAGGTCGCCGCTGGAGGTGAACCGGTGCTGCAGCACGTCGCGCCAGGTGCGGCCCCAGTCGGAGTCGTCGCACAGCGCGGACAGGGCCATCCGCAGGTCGCCCGGGGGCAGCACGCCGAGCTCGCCGCGCAGCCGGCCCGAGGACCCGCCGTCGTCCGCGACGGTCACGACGGCCGTGAGCCGGTCGGTGACGCGCCGGAGCGCCGCGAGCGTGCCGGACAGGCCGTGCCCGCCGCCGAGGGCGACGAACGCGGGCTGCCCGTCCCGGACGGGGGTCATTCCTT
Organism: Cellulomonas sp.; assembly: GCA_031178805.1. Lineage (GTDB taxonomy): Bacteria > Actinomycetota > Actinomycetes > Actinomycetales > Cellulomonadaceae > Cellulomonas. The sequence goes on from JAPSIJ010000339.1 coordinate 691, forward strand.
GCCGAGGTCGCGCGCGGCGACGGTGACCCGCTGGCCCCGCTTCCGCAGCCGCTCGGCGACCGCCTCGCTGATCGCCACCGACCGGTGCTTGCCGCCGGTGCAGCCGACGGCGATGGTCACGTAGCGCTTCTCCTCCGCCAGGTAGCCGGCGAGCACCGGCTCCAGGGCGTCGACGTAGCGGTCGACGAAGTCCCGCGCCCCGGGCAGGCCGAGCACGTAGTCCCGGACCGGCGCGTCCCGGCCGGACATGTGCCGCAGCTCGGTGATCCAGTACGGGTTCGCGAGGAACCGCACGTCGACGACGTGGTCCGCGTCCAGCGGGATGCCGTACTTGAAGCCGAACGAGACCACGTTGACCCGCAGCTCGTCGTCCTGGTCGGACGCGACGGCGGCGCGGACGATCCGGCCGAGCTCGTGCACGTTCGTCTCCGAGGAGTCGATGAGCACGTCCGCCCGCTCGCGGATGTCGGACAGCAGGGTCCGCTCCGCGGCGATGCCGTCGAGGATCCGGCCCTCGCCCTGCAGGGGGTGCGGGCGGCGGACCTGCTCGTACCGGCGGACCAGCACCTCGTCGGAGGCGTCGAGGAACAGGATCTTGTAGTCGACCCCGGAGTCGCGCAGCTGCGCGAGCACCGCCAGCAGGTCCGCGAAGAACTCCCGGCCGCGCACGTCGACCACCGCGGCGATCCGCAGGTCGGCGCTCGGCGGCCCGCCGTGGGTCAGCATGCCGACCAGGTGGGTGAGCATCTGCGCGGGCAGGTTGTCGACGACGTACCAGCCCATGTCCTCCAGCACGGCGCCCGCGCGGGTGCGGCCGGCGCCGGACATGCCGGTGATGATCAGCACGTGCGGCTGCCGGACGCGGGGGGCCTCGGTGGCCGCCTCGATCGCCGGGATGCCGCTGGGGACGGTGATCGGCGAGATCTCGTCGTTCATGACCCCAGCATGCCAGCCTGGTCGGGCCCGGGCTGAGCAGGCACGTCCGCCGCGGCGGGTGCGGCGGCTGCGGGGGCCGCCGGGTCCGCCGGCGCGGCCGGGGCGGCGCCGGGGGCGGGCGTGCCGGCCAGCGCCGCCACCACCGCCGCCGCGGTCCGCTCGCCCATGCCGGGCACCGAGGCGATCTCCTCCGCCGAGGCCGCCTTCAGCCGCTTCAGCGAGCCGAAGTGCTTGAGCAGCGCCGCGGACCGGGCGGGCCCGAGGCCGGGCACGTCGTCCAGGGCGGAGACCGTCATGCCCTTGCTGCGCTTCTTGCGGTGCGCCGTGATGGCGAACCGGTGCGCCTCGTCCCGGACCCGCTGCAGCAGGTACAGCCCCTCGGAGGACCGCTGCAGGATCACCGGGTAGTCCTCCCCCGGCAGCCACACCTCCTCGAGCCGCTTCGCCAGCCCGCAGAGCGCGACGTCGTCGATGCCGAGCTCCGCCAGCGCCGCCGCGGCCGCGGCCACCTGCGGCGGGCCGCCGTCGACCACGACGAGGTTCGGCGGGTACGCGAACCGCTGCGGGCGGCCGGTCGAGGCGTCCACCGGGCCGGAGCGGACCGGGCCCGCGTCCGTGTCGGCCAGCGCCTCGGCGACCTGGTCCTCCCCCAGCCCCAGCTCGAGGTCCCCGGCCTGCTCGCGCTCGGCGAGGTACCGCCGGAACCGCCGGGTGATCACCTCGTGCATCGCGGCGGTGTCGTCGCGCGCGCCCTGGCCCTCCGGCCCGCGGATGCTGAACTGCCGGTACTCGCTCTTGCGCGCCAGCCCGTCCTCGAACACGACCATCGAGGCCACCTGGTAGGTGCCCTGGTTGTGCGAGACGTCGTAGCACTCGATCCGCAGCGGCGCGGTCTCCAGGCCCAGCGCCTCCTGGATCTCCCGCAGCGCCTGGCTGCGGGTGGTGAGGTCCCCCGCGCGCCGGGTGCGGTGCAGCGCGAGCGCGTGCTCGGCGTTCTTGCGCACCGTCTCGGCGAGCTCGTGCTTGTCGCCGCGCTGCGGCACCCGGACCTGCACCCGGCTGCCGCGCAGCCCGGACAGCCACGTCTGCACCTGGTCGAGGTCGGGCGGCAGCACCGGCACCAGCACCTCGCGCGGCACCGCGCCCGCGACGGCCCCCGTGGCCGCGGCGGGGTCGCCGGCGGGGGCGTCCCCGTAGACCTGCTGCAGCAGGTGCTCGACCAGCTCGGCGTCGCTGAGCGCCTCGACCTTCTCCACCACCCAGCCGCGCTGGCCGCGGATCCGGCCGCCGCGGACGTGGAACACCTGGACGGCCGCCTCGAGCTCGTCGCCGGCCAGCGCGAAGATGTCGGCGTCCGTCCCGTCGGACAGCACGACCGCGTTCTTCTCGGTGGCGCGCTGCAGGGCGGCGATGTCGTCGCGCAGCCGGGCGGCGCGCTCGTAGTCGAGCTCCGCGGCGGCCTCCTGCATCCGCGCGGTCAGCCGCTTGGTGAACCGGGCGGTGTCGCCGGCCATGAAGTCGGCGAACTCCTCGGCCAGGACGTGGTGGTCCTCCTGGGAGATCTTGCCGACGCACGGGGCGGAGCACTTGTCGATGTAGCCGAGCAGGCAGGGCCGGCCCTGCTGCCGCGCGCGCTTGAACACGCCCGCGGAGCAGGTGCGCACCGGGAACACCCGCAGCAGCAGGTCGACGGTCTCCCGGATCGCCCAGGCGTGCGCGTACGGCCCGAAGTA
>JAPSIJ010000340.1 GCA_031178805.1 Cellulomonas sp.
GGGAAGAACTCGGCGATCGACGGCTGGTGGAACCCCTCGCCTTCGGCAGCGAGCGGCAGGATCGTCGCAAGGCTGGACAGAGCAGTCTCCTGTGGGTCGAAGGCTCCGGCGGGCGGTCCCAGGTATGGGTCACTCCGCCGGGACCCGGCCGTCGTGGGTGGTTCGGGGGAAGCCTAACCTACCGAGCGACCGGTCTCGTCCGAGTCGTCCCCATTCGGGACCTTCGGCCCAGGCTCGCCGGGCGTCACGTAGGGGACCCTGCCCTGCGCCACCGCCCGGTAGTCCAGCAGCGCGGAGCCGATCACGGCCACGGCGACCACGGCCGCGAGCACGTACCGGTCGTAGAAGTCCATGCCGCGCAGGATCGCGAGCACCACGATCACGACCGCGAGCTTGCCCAGCCAGGTCCCCATGATGACGGCCATCATCCGGCCCGGGGCCGCGGCGGACGTGGTCAGCATCGACAGCGTCGTCGTGCCCGAGAACACCAGCGCGATGCCGGCGCCGATCAGGGCGCCCCACACCCCGGGCATCCCGGCGACGAGGTAGCCGACGCCGGCGCCGACGACCACGCAGGCGGCGACGAGCACGACCATGTCGCGCAGGGCGCGGCGGAACACCGCGGACACCTCCGGGACGTCGCCGGCCCGGGGGGCGTCGGGGGCGCCGGGGGCGCTCGGGGTGGCGGTGGGGTCGGTCATCGGTCCGTCCTCGGGTCGGTCTCGGTCAGGGCGGCGAGCGGGGGGCGGGCCGCGGGGTGCACCGCGGGACGGGCCGGCGGCCGGCCGTCGGCGTGCGCGTGCCAGGCCTGGCGGTGCGCGTCCGCGGCGTGCCGGGCGGGCGCGTGCTCCGGCCCCCGCGGGGCGCGCGGCGGCGGCCCGGGAGGGACGGCGCCGTGGCCGCCGCCGTGCCCGCCCTGCTCGCCGGGCCCGGTCGAGCCGCCCCGCAGCGGGCCGAGGGTCAGCAGCAGCGCCGCGACGACGCCGACGCCGAGGCCGACGAGCACGGCGGTGGTGGAGAACCACACCAGCGCGGTCGCGGCCCCCGCGAAGACGAAGGTCCAGACGTACAGGATGATCACCGCGCGGCGGTGCGAGTGGCCCAGTGCCAGCATCCGGTGGTGCAGGTGCATCCGGTCCGGGTGGAACGGCGACTTGCCCGACCCCACCCGCCGGATCACGGCGAGCCCCATGTCGAGGAGCGGCAGCAGCAGCACCGCCACCGGCAGCAGGATCGGCAGGAACGCCGGGAAGGACTGCCGGGTCGAGGCGACCGCGACGTCGATCTGCCCGGTCACCTGGATGCCCGCGGCGGCGATCACCAGGCCGATCAGCATCGAGCCGGAGTCGCCCATGAAGATGCGCGCGGGGTGGAAGTTGTGCGGCAGGAAGCCCACGCACGCGCCGACCAGCAGCGCCACCAGCATCGTCGCCAGGTTGGAGTAGTCCCCCGGCGTCGACTCGCGGGTGAGCTGGTAGGAGTACAGGAAGAAGCCGGTGCCGCCGATGGCGATCAGCCCCGCGGCGAGCCCGTCCAGGCCGTCCACGAAGTTCACGGCGTTCATCGCCACCACCACGGTCAGCACCGTCAGGCCGAGCCACACCCGGCTGGACCCGACGATCACGCCGTCGATCGGCAGCTGGTAGAGCTGCAGCCCCTGCCAGGCCATGACGAACGCGGCCAGCACCTGGCCGACCAGCTTCGTCATCCAGTCCAGGTCCCAGATGTCGTCGGCGACGCCCAGGGCGCACACGATCGTCGCGGCCGCCGCGATGCCGATGATCGGCCGCGGGTTGTCGAACACCGCCGCCAGGAACGGCAGCCGGCTGGCCATCAGCAGGCCGACCATGATGCCCGCCCACATCGCCAGCCCGCCGAGGCGCGGCGTCGGGATGGAGTGCACGTCCCGCGACCGCACCGCCGTGATGGCCCCCCACCGGAGCGCGCACCAGCGCGCCAGCGGCGTCAGCAGGTAGGTGGCCGCCGCGGCGATCAGCAGGAGCAGGAGGTACGCCCTCACCGGCCGGGATCACCCACCACGGGGGCCACCTCGCGCAGCCGCTCCAGGCTGATCGCGCCCTGGCGCACCACCCGCAGCTCGTCGCCGGTGGCGTCCACGATCGTCGAGGCGACCTGGCCGGGGGTGCGCCCGCCGTCGAGGTAGACCTGCACCCGGTCGCCGAGCTGCTCGTGGGCCTCCGCGACCTCGAGCGCCGACGGCTGCCCCGTGCGGTTCGCGCTGGACACGGCCATCGGGCCGGTGCGGGACAGCAGCGCGAGCGCGACCGGGTGGTCGGGCACGCGCAGCGCGACGGTGCCGTGGGTGTCGCCGAGGTCCCAGGCCAGCGACGGCTGCGCGACCAGGATGACGGTGAGGCCCCCGGGCCAGAACGCCTCGGCCAGGTCGCGGACCTCCGCCGGGACGCCCATCGCCAGGCCGTCGAGCGTGCGCACGTCCGGCATCAGCACCGGGGGCGGCATCTGCCGGCCGCGGCCCTTGGCGGCCAGCAGCGCGGCGACGGCGTCGGGGGTGAAGGCGTCCGCGCCGATCCCGTACACCGTGTCGGTCGGCAGGACGACCAGCCCGCCGCGGCTCACGGTGTGCACGGCGGCGTCGAGAGCGGGGCCCCAGGTGGCGGGGTCGGTGGCGTCCAGCACGGCGTCGGCAGTCACGGCTGCGAGTGTCCCACGCCCGGCTGGGCGTCCGGGAGCGGCTCGCCAGCGGCCGCCCCGCGCCGGCGGGCGACGAGCATCCGCGGGCGGCCGGTCAGGTCGGGGCGGGTGGCCACGTCCTCGAACGCGCCGGTCGCCTCGGCCGCGGCGCGGGCGGCGGCGTCCTGCACCTCGGCGTGCTCCATCACCAGCAGCCCGCCGGGCACCAGCAGCCGGGCCGCGGCCGCCAGCACGGCGCGGGGCACCGCCAGCCCGTCGGCGCCGCCGCCGTACAGCGCGAGGTCCGGGTCGTGGTCCCGCACCTCGGGGTCCACCGGCACCGCGTCGGGGGGGATGTACGGCGGGTTCGACACCACGACGTCGATGGTGCCGTCCAGGTCCGCCAGCAGCGCCGGGTCCCGGACGTCGCCGAGCTCCACGCGCACCGAGCCGGACCCGGACGCGCCGTGGTTGTGCCGGGTGAGCGCGACGGCGTCCGGGGAGGCGTCCACGGCGACCACCCGGGAGCCGGGCACCTCGGTGTCCACCGACAGCGCGATGCCGCCCGCGCCGCAGCACAGGTCGACGACCAGCGGCTCCCGGCCCTCGGTGGCCAGGCGCGCCGCCTCGTCGACGGCGACCTGCGCGACCGTCTCGGTCTCCGGCCGCGGCACGAACACCCCGGGCTCGACCCGCAG
>JAPSIJ010000341.1 GCA_031178805.1 Cellulomonas sp.
CGTCGGGGCCGACGACCGCGGTGTTCGGCTTGAGGAACAGCAGCGGGGACGTGGGGACCTCGTTGCCCATCTCGGCGGCGTGGTCGACGTAGTTGCGGCCGACGCCGACGATCTTGGACCGCGGGATGACCGGGGCCAGCAGGCGCACGCCGTCGCCGAGCGGGATCCGCTCGCCGGTGGGCTGCACCGGGGTGTAGATGGGGTCGCCGCTGATGACGACGAGCTGCTCCTGACCCGGCTCGCCCTCGACCAGGGCGTAGCGGGGGTCGTCGCCTGTGGTGAACCTCGCGATGCGCACGCGCTCACCCTAACGGCGGTGCGGGCGCGGCAGCGCCCCGGGGGCCGGGCTCAGACCCGGGCCAGCACCTCGCCGTGCAGCACGGCGAACCAGCCGTCCGGGGCGGCGCCCCACTCGCGCCAGCCCGCGGCGAGCTCCTCGAGGGCGACCTCGTCGGCGAGCCCGTGCGCGACGGCCTGCCGCGCGAAGTCCGAGGCGACGCACCGCTCGGCCCACAGGTCCGCCCACCAGGTGCGGTCCTCGGCGGAGGCGTAGCACCAGACGCCCGCGGTGACGACGAGGGCGTCGGGGTCGAACCCCGCGGCCAGCGCCCAGGAGTGCAGGCGGCGGCCGGCGTCGGCCTCGGCCCCGTTGGCCTGGGTGACCTCGTGGTAGAGCGCGAGCCACTCGTCGAGCACGGGCGAGGCGGGGAACCAGGTCATGCCCGCGTAGTCGGCGTCCCGGACGGCGACGACCCCGCCGGGCCGGGTGACCCGGCGCAGCTCGCGCAGGGCGGCCACCGGGTCGCCGAGGTGCTGCAGCACCTGGTGCGCGTGGGCGACGTCGACGCTGCCGTCCTCGAACGGCAGGGCGTAGGCGTCGCCGGTGCGGAACTCCACGTTGCCGGCCCCGGCGGACGCCGCCTCGGCGCGGGCGAGGTCCAGCACGGCCGCCGACCGGTCGATCCCGACGACCCGGCCCGGCGCGACCCGCGCGGCGAGGTCGACCGTCAGGTTGCCGGGCCCGCAGCCGACGTCCAGCAGGGTCTGCCCGGGCTGCAGCGCCGGCAGCAGGTAGGCCGCCGAGTTCTCCGCGGTGCGCCACCGGTGGGAGCGCAGCACGCTGTCGTGGTGGCCGTGGGTGTAGACCTCGGCCGGCTGGGTGTCCGTCACCCGCCGACCGTAGCCGCCGCCCACGGCGCCGTTCCAGCCCGCGGTACGCCGCGTCCCGCGGACCGAGACGACCCGACGCCCGGCGCCGGCCCCGGACCCGCCGCCCGCCGGCCCCGCGGCGGCTACCGTGGCGGCCATGCAGCGGATCACCGGCGTGGACGTCGCCCGGGGCCTCGCGGTGCTCGGGATGCTGACCGCGCACGTGGGCCCGGGCGGGCCGCAGGACCCCTGGCCGTGGTCGCTGGCGCAGGTGGTGGACGGCCGGTCGGCGGCGCTGTTCGTGCTGCTGTCCGGCGTCTCGGTGGCGCTGATCTCCGGCGGCGACCGCCCGGTGGCCGGCGTCCGGCGGGTGCAGGCCCGCACCCGGCTGCTGGTCCGGGCGTTCCTCGTGCTCGGCATCGGCGTGCTCGCGGAGCTGCTCGGCACGCCGGTCGTCGTGATCCTGCCGACCTACGCGGTGCTGTTCGCGGCCGCGGTGCCGCTGCTCGGCACCCCGCCGCGCCGGCTGCTCGTGGGCGCGGCGGCGGTGGCGGCGCTCGGCCCCGTGCTGCACCTGGCCCTGGCGCCGGTGGCCGCCCGGCTGCCCGCGCGCGAGCTCACCGAGCTGCTGGTCGGCGAGTACTACCCCGCGGTCGTGTGGTTCGCGTACGTGCTGGTCGGGCTCGCGGTGGGGCGCAGCGACCTGCGCAGCCGGACCGTGCGGCTGCGCCTGCTCGGCGCCGGGGCGGCGCTCGCCGTCGCCGGGCACGGGGCGTCGGCGCTGCTGACCCGGGTCGTCGAGCCCGGCACGGCGCTGCACGCGCTGGTCACCACCGAGCCGCACTCCAGCGCCCCGCTGGAGGTGGTGGCGAACACCGGCGTCGGGCTGGCGGTGCTCGCGCTGTCCCTGCTGGTGGCGGACGCCGCGCCGCGGCTGGTCGCCCCGGTGGCGGCCACGGGGGCGCTCGCGCTCACCGCGTACACGGCGCAGCTGGTCGGGATCGCGCTGCTCGGCCCCACGGTGGTGTGGGACCCGGACGTCGCGGTCTGGCTCGTGTTCTGCGGGCTCACGCTGGTGGCCTGCTGGCTGTGGCGGTCCACGGTCGGCCGCGGCCCGCTGGAGGGGCTGCTGCACACGCTGGCGGCCCGGGCGTCGGACGTCGCCCCCGACCCGCTGCCCGCCCGCTGACCCGCGCCGCGACGCCGGCCCGGGGCGCTCAGGGCCAGAGCAGGTGCCGGTCCCAGCGGTCGTCCGCGCGGGTCCAGCGCACCCGCAGGTGGGCGCGGTCGTGGTCGCCCTGCCAGAGCTCGACCGTCTCCGGCCGGACGCCCCACAGCTGCCACGTCGGCGGCACCAGCCCGGGCTCGCGGTCGACGCGGGCGCGCGCCCCGGCCACGGCCGCGGTCATCTCGGCGACGGACCGCACCGTCTCCCCGGGCCGGGAGGCGAGGGTCGCGGCGCGGGCGCTCGGCGAGCGGCGCAGGAAGTCCTCGGCGGTGGTGGCCGGGTCCAGCAGGTGCGCGGGACCCGCGAGCCGGACCTGCCGGCCCAGCGGCTGCCAGTAGAAGGTCAGCGCCGCCCGCGGGTTCGCCGCGAGGTCGTGCGCCTTGGCCGCGCGCGCGTCGGTGGCGACCACCCACGCGCCGTCCGCGACGTCCACGAGCAGCACCACCCGGGCGCTGGGCGCGCCGGTGGCGTCGGCGGTCGCGAGGGTGACGGCGTGCGGCTCCGGCACGCCCGCGTCGACCGCGGCGGCGAACCACTCCTCGAACGCCGCGACCGGGTCGGCCGGCAGGGTGTACGGGTCGACCTCGGGCAGGTCGCCGGTCAGCGCGGGCAGGCCCCGCAGCCGGTCGCGGAGGGTCGGCTCGGTCACCATGCGCCCAGTATCGGCCCGGCCCGGGACGCCCGCCCGGGACCACCGGCCGGGCGCGGGACGCACCGCGCCCCGCCGGGCACGCGGGGCGTGCCGGACGGGGCGCGGAGCGGGAGCGGCGGCCCGCACGACGGCGGGCGCCGGCCTCAGGCCAGGGTCAGCAGCGGGTCCCCGGCGGCGACCCGGGTGCCGGGCTCGGCCAGCCGGGTCAGCGAGTCGGGCGCGGCCTCCAGGCCGATGACGGGGCAGATCGCGGACCGGCCGCCGCCCTCGACGGCCGCCGGGTCCCACTCGACCAGCAGCTGGCCGGGCGTGACCG
>JAPSIJ010000342.1 GCA_031178805.1 Cellulomonas sp.
GAGTACCACCGCGGCACCTACACCTCGCAGGCCCGCACCAAGCGCGGCAACCGGCGCAGCGAGCACCTGCTGCGCGAGGCCGAGCTGTGGGCGGCGACGGCGGCCGTCCGCGCGGGCGCCGAGTACCCGGCCGAGGAGCTGCGCGCCCTGTGGCGGGTCGTGCTCCTGCACCAGTTCCACGACATCCTCCCGGGCTCGTCGATCGGCTGGGTGTACCGGCAGGCCGAGGAGGCGTACGCCGACGTGGCGCGGCGCGCGGAGGCGGTGATCGGCGCGGCGCTCGCGGCCCTGGTGGGCGACGGCGACCGCACCGTCCGGCTGAACGCGGCCCCGCACGACCGTGAGGGCGTGCCCGCGCTCGGCGGCGCGCTCGCGGCGGACGACGTGCCGGTCGCCGGCGGCGTGGAGGTGCTGCGCGCGGACGACGGGACGCTGCGGGTGCGCACCGACGCGCTGGACGTGCGGCTGACCGCGGGCGGCCAGCTCGCGTCCGTGCGGGACCTGGCCGCGGACCGCGAGGTCGTCGCGCCGGGGCAGGTGGCGAACCTGCTGCAGCTGCACCGCGACGTGCCGCGGCAGTGGGACGCGTGGGACATCGACGCCGAGTACCGGCGCACCGTGCAGGACCTCGTGGCCGCCGACGCGGTCGAGGTGGTGGCCGAGAAGCCCGACCGCGCGGTGATCCGCACCTCCCGCACGGTGGGGGGCTCGACGATCGTGCAGGACCTCACCTTCCGCCCGGGCACCCGCACGATCGAGATCGACACCGAGGTGGACTGGCACGAGCGGCAGCGGCTGCTCAAGCTCGCCTTCCCCCTGGACGTGCACGCCGACCGGTCCGCCGCCGAGACGCAGTTCGGGCACGTGCTGCGGCCCACGCACACCAACACGTCCTGGGACGTGGCGCGGTACGAGATCTGCGCGCACCGCTGGCTGCACGTCGGCGAGCCCGGCTACGGGGTGTCCGTCGCCAACGACGCCACCTACGGCCACGACGTCACCCGGACCGCGGGCCCGGACGGCGGCACGGCCACGGTGGTCCGGCAGTCGCTCCTGCGCGCGCCGCTGTTCCCCGACCCCGAGGCCGACCAGGGCCGGCACACCTTCCGCACGGTGCTGCACGTCGGCGCGGGCATCCCGGAGGCCGTCGTGGACGGCTACCGGACCAACCTGCCGGTCCGCGAGGTGCGCGGCGCCCGCGGGGTGGACCCGCTCGTCGCGGTCGCCGGGGACGGCGTGGTCGTGGAGGCGGTGAAGCTCGCCGACGACGGCTCGGGGGACGTGGTGGTGCGGCTGTACGAGGCGCACGGCGCGCGCTCGCGGGCCGTGCTCACGCCGGGGCTGCCGGTGGCGGGGGTGACGGAGGTCGACCTGCTGGAGCGGGAGGTGCCGGCGCGCGCCGTGCGCGGGGAGGCCGGGAGCGGGGTCGCGCTGGACCTGCGGCCGTTCCAGCTGGTGACGCTCCGGCTGCGGCGGGGCTGACGCACAGGGTCTTCCCAGGTCGGTCCCAGGTCGCTCCGAACGAGCGGCGCGAGGGTGGCGGGCGGTGCACCGCACGGGCGGTGCGCCGCCCCCGTCCCCGCACAGGAAGCCGCCGATGTCCGCACGTCCCGTCGCCCCGCAGAAGCTGCCGAAGAAGGACCGCAAGGCGCTCGCCCGCGAGCTCGCCCGGATCGAGCGGGAGCGGCAGGCGCGGCTCCGCCGCCGCCGCCGGCGGCTGGCGTGGGCGGGCGGCGGCACCGCGGCCCTCGCCGCTGTCGTGGTGGCGGTGCTCGCGGTGCAGGCGTCCGTCCGCGCGGGGCAGGTCGGACCCGCGAACATGCGCTCCGACGGCGTCGTGCTGTCCGGCGACGGCGGCTCGGTGACCGCGGCCCGCACCGCCGCGCTCGACCCCGGCGAGGCGCCGACCGCCACGGTGGTCGACCGCGGCGCCGGCGTCGTGGACCTGGTGCTGTACGCCGACTACACCTCGGCGGAGGCCGCCGCGCTGTGGTCGGCGAGCGGCGCCGCGCTCACCGAGCTGGTCACGTCCGGGACCGCGACGCTCGAGCTGCACCCGCTCGCGCTGGACGGCGAGGCGTCGGCACGGGCGGCCGGGGCGCTCGCCTGCGTCGCCGACACCGCCCCGGACAGCGCGCTCGCCGTGCACGACGCGCTGCTCGGCGCGGGGGAGTCGGGCGCCGCGGGCGCCGCCGCTGCGGACGCGCCCGCGGGGGAGGACCTGCTCGCGCTGGTGCAGGGCGCCGGGGTGGCGGACGAGGCCGTGGCCGACTGCGTGACCGGCGGGGACTTCACCGACTGGGCGCAGCAGGCGACGGCGCGGGCCGCCGACGCGGTGCCGTTCGACGTGGGCCGGGTCACCACCAGCCCGGTGCTGCTGGTCGGCGGCCAGGAGTACACCGGCGACCCCGCCGACCCGGACGGGCTGACCGGGTTCGTGCAGCAGGTGTCGGCGCAGCTCGCGCAGGAGGCCGCGGACGGGGGGACGTCCCCGACCGCCGAGCCGACCGCCGTGCCGACCGCCGCCGGCTGACCCGCCGGGCTATCGTCGGCGGGTATGGGCGCGGGTACGGGCATCTGGGGGACGGGACCGTTCGACAGCGACGGCGCGGGGGACCTGCTCGCGCGCGTCCGGTCCGGGGCGTTCACCTTCGCCGGGCTGGATCCCACGTTCGAGGACGACGAGTACGTCACCACGGAGGCCGGCCGCACCGCCCTCGTGCTGGTCGAGCTGGCGCTCGCGGTGCACGGCCTGCCGCACGCCGAGGTCCCGGACGAGGAGGCGACCGTCGCCGCGTTCGCCGAGCAGCTGACGCCCGAGCGGACCCGGTGGCTCGTCGAGCAGGCGGAGCGCACGCTCGGCCACCCCGACACCTCCCAGCTCTACGAGCAGTGGACCGAGCCGGGGGCCGAGCAGTGGCGCCGGTCCGCCCAGGACTCCGTCGCGCGCCTGCGCGGCGCCCTGGACGCGTGACGGCGGGGGGCGCGGCCGTCGGGGTCCGCGGGGGCTGAGCCGTGGTGGACCGGTGGACGTGGCCCGCGTGGCTGGGCGTGCTCGGCGGGACGCTGGCGTTCGCCGCGCTGCTGGTGCCGCTGCTCGTGCTGCAGAGCCGGCGCTACGGGCGCCTGAGCGGCTGGCGGCTGCTCGGCGCGGCGGCGGCCGCCGTGTACGGGGTGGCGCTGATCGCGTACACGCTGCTGCCGCTGCCCGGCGGGGACCTGGCCGCGTGGTGCGCGCGCCACGCCGTGGGCGGCCCGCAGCTCGACCCGCTGGCGTTCGTCGGCGACATCCGCCGCGACACGGCCGGGCTCGGCCTCGCGGCGACCCTGCGCAGCGCCGCCGT
>JAPSIJ010000343.1 GCA_031178805.1 Cellulomonas sp.
ATCGTGATGACGCACAGCGCGGCGTGCACGGCCTTGCGGGACAGCAGCAGGCCGAGCGCGGCGAGCACCATCACCGGGGCGAGCACCCAGAACAGGACCGCCTCCGCGGTGGACGGGGTCATCGGGCACCCGCCCCCGGCGCCCGGTCGCGGGCCGCCGCGAGCGTCGGGTCGTCCGGCCGGTGCTCCGCGACCCAGTCCACCTGGTCCGGGGTCGGCGCGGTGACCTCCCCGCGGTAGTACTCGGTGTCCGTGGTGCCCTCGACCATCGGGTGCGGCGCGGCCAGCATCCCCTCGGCCAGCGGGGCCAGCAGGTCCTGCTTCTCGAGGATCAGGCCCTCGCGGGTCGGCCCGGCGAGCTCGAACTCGTTGGTCATGGTCAGCGCGCGCGTCGGGCAGGCCTCGATGCACAGCCCGCAGAAGATGCAGCGCAGGTAGTTGATCTGGTAGACGACGCCGAACCGCTCCCCGGGGGAGAACTGCGCCTCGGGGGTGTTGTCCGCGGCCTCGACGTAGATCGCGTCCGCGGGGCAGGCCCACGCGCACAGCTCGCAGCCGATGCACTTCTCCAGCCCGTCCGGGTACCGGTTGAGCTGGTGCCGGCCGTGGAACCGCGGCTTCACCGGCGCGGTCTCGAACGGGTACTGCTCGGTGACGGTCCGGCTGAAGAAGTTCCGGATCGTGACGCCGAACCCGGCGGCGGGCGCGAGCGCGCTCGCGACGGGCCCGCGCTGCGGGATCTGCGACCGGTACGGGCGGGGCGCGCGCGGGGCGGCGACGTCGCCGCCCCCGGCCGCCGGCTGGACCTCGCCGGTCGTCTCGGGCGTGTCAGCCACGGGGCACCTCCTGGGTGGGGGACTCGGGCGCCGTCAGCGCCGGGGCCGCGGCGGCCTCGGCCCGGCGGCGCAGCGCGCGGGGCGACGGCGGGAGCGTCTGGCCCGGCAGCGGCGGCACGGGGTAGCCGCCGGCGAACGCGTCGAACGGCCCGTCCGGCGCCGGCGGCTCCGGCTCGGGCCTGCGGTCGGGGATGAGGAAGGAGGCGAGCAGCGCCACGACCACGACGCCGCCCAGCACCCCGAGCAGCGTGCTGAGGTCCACGTCGGCGAACCGGCGGACGCCCTGCACGACGGCCACGCAGACCACCCAGACCAGCGCCGACGGGATCAGCACCTTCCAGCCGAACGACATGAACTGGTCGTACCGGAACCGCAGCAGCGTGCCGCGGATCCACACGAACAGGAACATGAACAGCCAGACCTTGGCGACGAACCACAGCACCGGCCACCAGCCGGTGTTCAGCGCGCCGTCGGCGACGAGCGTCAGCGGCCACGGGGCCCGCCAGCCGCCGAGGAACAGCGTGGTGGCGACCGCCGAGACGTTGAGCATGTTGATGTACTCGGCGAGGAAGAACCACGCGAACTTCATCGACGAGTACTCGGTGGTGTACCCGCCGACCAGCTCGCCCTCGGCCTCGGGCAGGTCGAACGGCAGCCGGTTGGTCTCGCCGACCATCGAGATGACGTAGATGACGAACGCCGGCGCGAGCGGCACCAGCCACCACACCGTGGTCTGCGAGGCGACGATCTGCGAGGTCGACATCGAGCCCGCGAGGATGAACACGCTGACCAGCGACAGGCCCATCGCGAGCTCGTAGGAGATCACCTGGGCGGTGGACCGCACGGCGCCGAGCAGCGGGTAGGTCGAGTTCGACGACCAGCCGCCGAGCACGATGCCGTACACGCCCACCGACGCGCAGGCCAGCACGTAGAGCACCGCCACCGGGAAGTCGGTGAGCTGCAGCGGCGTCACCACCCCGAAGATGCTCACCTCCGGCCCGAACGGGATCACCGCGAAGGTGAGCAGCGAGCAGAACACCGCGATGAACGGCGCGACGACGTAGACCAGCTTGTCGGCCGCCTTGACGGTGACGTCCTCCTTGAGCAGCAGCTTCATCGCGTCGGCGAGCGACTGCAGCAGGCCGAACGGGCCGTGCACGTTCGGCCCGGGGCGCAGCTGCATCCGGCCGACGACGCGGCGCTCGAACCAGATGGCGATCAGGACGCTGGTCAGCAGGAACACCAGGATGGCGACGGCCTTGAGCACCCAGACCCAGAACACGTCCTGGCTGAAGTCGGCGGCGCCGGTCGCGGCGCCCGCGGCGGCGGCGATCACGCGGTCCCCTCCTGCTCGGGCGCGGCGGGCGCCACCCGGACCGGGTCCCCCGGCAGCGCGCGCAGGGTGTCCCGCACCTGGCTGCCGGGCGACGCGGTGGGCAGCCACACCACGTGGTCGGTCATGGCGGTGACCACCGCGGGCAGCGTGATCGCCCCCGCGTCGGTGGCCACCGTGGTGAGCGCGCCGTCGACCACCCCGGCCGCGGCCGCCGTGGCGGCGGACAGCCGGACGACCGGCCGCTTCGCGGTGCCCGCGAGGAACGGCTCGCCGTCCTGCAGCCGGCCGGCGTCGAGCAGCTGGTGCCAGGTGGCCAGCACCGCGTGCCCGGGGGCGACGGCCGGCGGGGTGGCGCGCGGCACGTCCGGGGCGGGCACGCGGGCGCCGTCCCAGTCCCCGCGCAGCGCCTCGGCGTCCGCGTGCACGGCCGCGAGCGTGCGCAGCCCGAGGGTCGTGCCCATCGCGTCGGCCAGGGCGTCCAGCACCCGGTGGTCCGGCATCGCGGTGGAGGCCAGCGCCTGGGGGAACGGCCGGGGCCGCCCCTCCCAGGTGACGTAGGTGCCGGGCCGCTCGACCGGCGGCGCGACGGGCAGCACCACGTCCGCGAGCGCCGTCACCTCCGAGGCCCGGACCTCCAGCGAGACCACCCAGCCCGCCGCGGCGAGCGCCGCCCGCGCGGCGGCGGGGTCCGGCAGGTCGCGCAGGTCCACGCCGCCGACCAGCAGGCCGCCGAGCGTGCCGTCCGCCGCGGCGGCGAGGATGCCGGCGGTGTCCCGGCCCGGGGCCTCCGGCAGGTGCTCGACGTCCCAGGCCGCGGCGACGTCCACGCGCGCCGCGGGGTCGGCGACCGGCCGGCCGCCGGGCAGCAGGGTCGGCAGGGCGCCGGCCTCGACGCCGCCGCGCTCCCCCGCGCGCCGGGGGATCCACGCCAGCCGGGCGCCGGTGCGCTCCGCGAGCCGCAGCGCGGCGCTGAGGGCGCCGGGGACCGCGGCGAGCCGCTCCCCGACCAGCACGAGCGCGCCCTCGGCCGCGAGCGCCGCGCCGGCGTCCGCCAGGTCACCGGTGCCGATCGCGTCGAGCACCCCGGCCTCCGTGCCGGGCGCGGCGGGCAGCAGCGTGCCGTCCAGCCGCTCCAGGCCCCGGCTGGCCAGCGGCGCCACGGCG
>JAPSIJ010000344.1 GCA_031178805.1 Cellulomonas sp.
AGAACGTCGAGACGTAGCCGATGGCCTCGACGAGGTTGGTCTTGCCCTGCCCGTTCGGACCCACGAGCGCGGTGATGCCCGGCTCGAAGGTGAGGTCGACCTGGTGGTACGACCGGAAGTCCGTCAGTGACAGGTGCGAGACGTACATCGAGCGGCGTCAGCCCTCCGAGCGCACGCCCGAGGGGGCGTCGCCGGAGATCGGCGCACCGGCGGCGCGGACCGCGTGCCCGCCGAACTGCTGGCGCAGGGCCGCGACGGCCTTCATCGCCGGCGACTGCTCCTGGCGGGACTGGAACCGGGCGAACAGCGCGGCGGTGATCACCGGCAGCGGGACGGCGGCGTCGATCGCCTCGTCCACGGTCCACCGGCCCTCGCCGGAGTCGGCGACCCAGTCGTCGATCTGCTCGAACGCCTGGTCCTCCTCGAGCGCCTTCACCAGGAGCTCGAGCAGCCAGGAGCGCACGACGGTGCCGCGCTGCCAGGCCTTCATGGTGCCGGCGACGTCGGTGACGATGTCCTTGGCGGCCAGCAGCTCGTAGCCCTCGGCGTACGCCTGCATCAGGCCGTACTCGATGCCGTTGTGCACCATCTTGGCGTAGTGCCCGGCGCCGACCTCGCCCGCGTGCACGAAGCCCTCCTCGCGCGGGCCCTCCGGCCGCAGCGCGTCGAAGACGGGCATCACGCGCTCGACCTGCGCGGCGTCGCCGCCGACCATCAGGCCGTAGCCGTTCGCCAGGCCCCAGACGCCGCCGGAGACGCCGACGTCGAGGAAGTGGATCCCCTTCGTGCCGAGCTGCTCCGCGTGGCCCTTGTCGTCGCCGAAGTACGAGTTGCCGCCGTCGATCACCAGGTCGCCCTCGGTCAGCAGACCGCCGAGCTCCTCGATGACGGCGTGGGTGACTGCTCCGGCCGGGACCATGACCCACACGACGCGCTCGCCCGCGGGCAGCGCCTCGACCAGGTCGGCCAGCGACGCGACGTCGGTGACCTCCGGGTTCCGGTCGTAGCCGGTGACCTCGATCCCCGCGTTCCGCATCCGGTCGCGCATGTTCGCGCCCATCCTGCCCAGACCCACCAGGCCGATCCGCATCGCTCCACCCTCTCCTCGCCCGACCGCCGCGCGGCCGGTCGTCCGGCCTGCGACGTCTTCTGTCGCCCGCCATTGTCCTGCGGACGCCGGGTGCTGACGAACGAACGCGGCGTTCCGCCCGTCACACGGCGCCGGCGGGCCGGCGCCGCGGGTCGTCAGGAGGCGAAGCGGATGGGGACCAGCAGGTAGCGGTACTCCTTGAGGTCCTCGCCCTCGAGCGACTCCTGGCCGGTGAACTCCACCGGCTTGTTCGGGTGCGTGAACGACAGGCGGACGAACGACGTGGTGAGCGCGCCGAGCCCGTCCAGCAGGAACTGCGGGTTGAACGCCACGGCGATGTCGTCGCCGACCAGCGTCGCCTCCAGCGCCTCGGAGGCCTGCGCGTCGTCGCCCTGGCCCGCGTCGAGGACGACCTGGCCCTCGGTGAACGTCAGGCGGATCGGGGTGTTGCGCTCGGCGACCAGCGCGACGCGCTTGGCGGCGTCCGCGAGCAGCTGGGTGTTCACCACCGCGTGGATGGGCGACTCGTCCGGGAACAGCCGGCGCACCGCGGGGTAGTCGCCGTCGACCAGCAGGGACGTGGTGTGCCGGCCACCGGCCTCGAAGCCGATCAGGTCGACGCCCTGGCCGGTCGCCAGGCCGACGTTCACGGAGCCGGAGGCGCCGAGGGACTTGGCGGCGTCGGACAGCGTGCGGGCCCGCACCAGGGCGACCTGCGAGGTGTCCGGGAACGCCGGCTTCCAGGTGAGCTCGCGCAGCGCCAGCCGGTAGCGGTCGGTGGCGAGCAGCGTGACGCGCTCGCCCTCGATCTCGACGCGGACGCCGGTCAGCAGGGGCAGCGTGTCGTCACGGCTCGCCGCGACGGTGACCTGGGCGACGGCCTTGGTCAGCTCGTCGCCGTCGACCGTGCCGGTCAGCGCCGGCATGGCCGGCAGCTGCGGGTAGTCCTCGACCGGCATGGTCAGGAGCGTGAACCGGCTGGCGCCGCAGGTCACGGTGACCTTGGTGCCCTCCAGGGAGACGTCGACCGGCTTCGCGGGCAGCGCGCGGGAGATCTCCGCGAGGAGGCGGCCGGAGACCAGCACCGAGCCGGGCTCGCTGACGTCGGCCGGGATCTCGGACCGCGCGGAGACCTCGTAGTCGAAGCTCGCGAGCCGCAGGCCGTCCGGGTCCGCCTCGATGCGGACGCCCGCCAGCACGGGGACCGGGGGACGGGTGGGCAGGCTGCGAGCGATCCACGTGACGGCTTCTGCGAGGACGTCACGTTCGACGCGGAACTTCATGCCCCACCCTCTCGGTTCGGCAGGATCGCGGTGATCCGGTGCTGGTGCTGGACGACCCCGCCGCGGAGGGCAGGGGCCGCCCCGAACACTACGCGAGGGACCACCGGCGGCGGTACCGATCCGGCGGGTGGCCGAGAGCCTGTGGACGGCGTCGAGGAGCCCGGATCGTTCGTCAGGCGGCGTCGTGAGCGGCGCACGGGAGGACGGCGGCGGGGCCGACGAGCAGGGGAGGACGCCTGACGAAGGAATCCGGGCCCTCCGGTGCATCCACAGGAGCGGTCGTCGTGGGCGTCGTGCCGCGTCCGGCAAGGGACGCAGCGCGGGCCGGCCGCCCGGGCCGGCAGAGCACTGACGGGCTGTGGATCTTCTTCCTAGGGATCAGTCGTCGTCATCGTCGGTTCTGTGGATCCTGGGGACGACGTGCATTTGTGCTGCTCAGGTGGTTCTTCCGGTTGTGCGCGGTGGCTGTGGACCGATTGGGGACGACGCACGGGAAGGTGGACGACGGCACCGGCGTCCTTCTGCGTCCACCGGTCGCGCAGGATCCGTCCACACGAATCAGGGGGGTCGTCCACCGGTTTCCACAGACTCGTCCACAGGTGTGCACATTCGTCCTACCGCTGTTTCGTGCTGTGGTCGAACCTGAGACCGCGCAGGACGCAGCAGACCCGCCGCCGGCGGCTGCCGGGGCGGGTCTGCGGGGTCGTGCCGGAGCGGGCCTCAGCCGCGGCTCTCCTGCTTGATCCGGTTGGTCAGCTCGGTGACCTGGTTGAAGATCGACCGCCGCTCGGCCATCAGCTCGCGGATCTTGCGGTTGGCGTGCATGACCGTCGTGTGGTCGCGCCCGCCGAACGCCTGGCCGATCTTCGGCAGCGACAGGTCGGTGAGCTCCCGGCACAGGTACATGGCGATCTGCCGCGCCGTGACCAGCACCCGGGAGCGGGACGAGCCGCAGA
>JAPSIJ010000345.1 GCA_031178805.1 Cellulomonas sp.
GCCGCGATCCCGGTGCGGGTGTCGCTGCCGGACCCCGCGGCGGTGACCGGGGAGCCCGGCGCGGAGCTGCTGGTCGAGGCGTCGTTCACGGTGCGGTACCTCGGCGCGGCGGCCGAGCCGGAGTCCGGGCCCGCCGCGCCGCCCGCCCCGCCCGCCGGCGCAGCCGACCCCGCCGCGGACGCGCCCGTCGAGCAGCCCGCCGCCCTCGCCCGGACCGGGCTCCCGGCGTGGGCCCTGCCGCTCGCGGCGGCCCTCGTGGCGGCGGGGACGGCGCTGCGCCGGCACGCCCGCTCGCGCACCCCCGCCCGTGCCCGCTGACCGGCTACTCACCCGTCCTGCCGGGCACCGGGCCCTCGGTAGGGTCGAGGTCCCGGCCACGACGGGCGGGTCGGACTCTGCGGCGTCGCGTAGTTCGTCAGGAGAGCAGAGAGTGTTCGTACGGGAGGCCGAGAGGCGCCGGATCGTCGACCTCGCCGCGCGCGGACGGAGCGTCCGGGTCGTCGGACCGCGCTGGTCGGGCCGCTCCGAGCTGCTGCACGCGGTGGAGCAGCGCCTCCGGGAGGACGGCCGTGACGTCTACGTCGTCTCCGCCGCCGCGGGTATCCCCGACCTGGAGGTGCTCCGGTTCAGCCTCCCGCCGCGGGTGCGGTGCCGGCTCGACGGCCGGGAGCTCGCGTTCGGCGCCGTCTACGACCTGGTGAACGCGCACCTCGCGGAGAGCCCGCACGTGGTGCTGGTGGACGACGCCGACCTGCTGGACGAGGCGTCCCGCGGCGTGATCGCGCTGCTGCACCGCCAGCACCGGTTCCCGATCGTCGCGACGGCGCTCCGCGGCGGCGGGGACCACGCGGTGGCGTGGCCGGCGGGCACCGTGGAGCCCGTCGTGGAGATCGGCCTGCCGGGGCTGAGCCCGGACCGGCTGCACACGCTGCTGGTGGCGCGGGCCGGGGGAGCGGTGTCCTCCCGGCTGAGCGCGCGGATCCACCGCGACTCGGCGGGGATCCCCGGCCTCGGGCTGGCGATGCTCGAGGGCGCGATCGGGCACGGCGCGGTGCGCCAGGTGGACGGCGTGTGGACCGGCGAGGACGTGTGGTCCCCGGAGATGCAGGGCGTGTACGCCGCGTACCTGGCCAGCCACCCCGCCGCGGTGCGCGACGCCGTCGACCTGCTCGCCGTCGGCGGCGCGATGAGCATCCCGCTCGCCCTGCGCGCGCTCGGGGCCGACGTGCTGGAGCTGCTCGAGCAGGGCGAGCTGGTCCGCGCGGTGCCCGCGGGCGCGGACCAGCTCGTCGTGCTGCACCCGCCCGGGCTCGCGGACGTCGTGGAGCGCGGCGGCCTGACCGCCCGGCGGCGGCGCGTGCTGTCGGAGGCGCTGGCGCGGATCGCCGACCCCCGCTCGATCCTGGACGAGGACTCGGCCCGGCTGGCCGGGCGGCTGCGCGAGCGGCTGCAGCCCGGACCGGACCTGCCGACCCCGCGCCGGAGCGCCCGCGCGCAGGGCGAGGAGTTCGTCGGGCGGCTGTTCTCCCAGCACCGGGCGCTGGAGCTGACGGCGGCGGTCCGCGCCTGGGACCGGGACAAGCGCGTGGTCCACGCCGCCCGCGTGCTGCGGCTGCTGCTGTCCGGCTCCGGCGACCCCGAGCTGGCGGCGACGGTGGTGCGGGAGACCGACCTGGGCACCGACCGGGACACCTTCGACTACGTCGAGCTCTGCGCCTACCGGGCCCGGTGCGCCGTCCTGCGCGGCGCCACCGGCGGGGAGGCGGCCCGGGAGCTGGAGCGCGCCGGCGCCGCCGGGGTGCGGTACCGCGAGTCGCTGTCCAGCCTCGCGCACGTGCTGCGCGCCGAGCTCGACGGGCTGGACCCGTCGTACGAGGACGTCCTCGCGCCGCGCACGGCGGCGCCGGGGCACGACGGGCAGACGGCCCGGGTGGCGCTCGCGGCGTGCCGGCTGATCGACGGCGAGCACGCCGCCGCGCTCGACCTGCTCGCGGACCGGGAGACCTGGCCCGCGCTGCTCCGGGACAGCGCGGACCTGCTGGTGGGGCTGGCCCTGCACGGCATCGGCCGGTTCGCCGACGGCCTGGCGCACGGCCGGGCGCTCGCCCTCCGGGCGCGGGCGCGGCTGGACGGCGCGGCCTACGTCAGCGGGTGCGTGGTCGTGGCGCTGTGCCTGGGCTCGCGGCTGGAGCTCGGCGCGGCCCGCCGCGAGCTGTTCTCGGTGCTGTCCTCCGGCGCGAGCGCGCTGGCGCTGGTGCTGCCGCCGGACCGCGCCGCCCGCGTGCTGCTCACCTCGCTGTCCCGGTTCGGGGGCCGGCAGACCGTGCCCGTCGAGCTGCTCGACCTGGCGGGCGAGGACCAGGGGTGCGGCGAGGCGCTCCCGTTCAGCTCCGCGCCGTGGATCGCGGCCGCGGAGCAGTACGTGGGCGGCGACCTCGACGGCCTGGCCCGCACCCTGGACGACCTGGCGGAGCGGCTGCGTGAGCGCGGCTTCCGGTTCGCCGCCGACGCGACGCGGCTGCACCGGCTCGTGCTGCGCTACGACGCCGAGGCGGCGGCCGACTTCGCGGGGAGCGCGGACCGGCTCGGGGGCGTGCTGTACCGGACGTACCTCGAGGTGAAGCGCGCGCTGCACGACCGGGACCCGGACCGGCTGGTGGCCGTGGCGGCGCGGCTGCTGGAGCTCGACGTCCCGGCGCAGGCGCTGCGCTGCTACGTCAGCGCCGCGGCGATGTACCAGGCCGAGGGGGCGACGGCGGCCGCGGCCGACGCCCGTGCCGCCGCGCACCGGCTCCGCAGCGACGACACCGCGTCCCGGACCGGCGAGCTCGACCTCCGGCTCACCGGCCGGGAGCGGGAGATCGCCCGGCTCGTCGCGCAGGGCGAGTCGAACATCGCGATCGCCGACCGCCTGTTCCTCAGCCGGCGGACCGTGGAGAGCCACCTGCGCAACATCCGGCGCAAGACGGGGGCCGCGGACCGGGACGCGATCGCCCGGCTCGAGCAGGGCACCGCGCCCGCGGACGGCTGGCTGGCCGGCACCTGAGCGGACCTCCCCGGCACCCGGCGCCGCCCCGCCGCACGGGAACCGTGAGGGAACGCCCCGGACCCGTATGGGAACCGTCAGGATCGCCGGCGGCCCCGCGGAACCGGCGTCTGATGGTCCGCGGCCCTCCTGCGAGGGCCGCCGCGGCGACCGACCGGCCGGCGCGGCCCGCACGTGTCGTCGGGAGTCCTGTCGTGCTGGACGTGGTGTTCATCGTGGGCGTGCTCGCCCTGTTCGCGCTCGTGGGCGCGGTGGCCGCGGGGGTCG
>JAPSIJ010000346.1 GCA_031178805.1 Cellulomonas sp.
CCCAGCCACGCACCGGACGCGAGGGTGCAGGCGTTCGCGCACACGTCGACCTCGCCGTCCCAGAACGGCAGGTCGTCGTACTCCCAGCGGCAGCTCGCGGCCAGCCGCCCGGCGGTCCCGGCGAGCGCCGCGGCGTCGAGACCCCACTGCCGCAGGTCGTCGAGCGCCCAGGTGGTCGCCGTCCACGGCTGGCCGTCCTCGGCCTCGCCGCCCGCCGGGTCGCCGCCGGGGAAGTAGGCCCCGCCGGCCCACCGCCCGTCCGGGTCCTGCTCGGCCAGCAGCCGCGCCCCGAAGCCCTCGGTGGCGACGCGGGCGCGGGTCGCCACCCACGTCCCCGGCGGCGCCCCCGCGAGGTCGCGCTCGACCTGCCAGCGCAGGGCGGGGTCGCTGTCGAGCAGCCAGTCGAGGAGCGCGGGCTCGGACGCCATGCCCCGAGCGTAGGACCGGGCCCCGACAGGCCCCCGGAAACCACCGGCGCCGCGCGCGGGCCCCTGGCTAGCCTGGCGCGATGCTGCCCACCGACTGGATCGAGCACCGCCGCCCCGAGGACCGCGAGCTCCTGGGCTGGCTGCGCCCGGACGGCGAGGACTTCGTCGCGGTGGACCGCCTCGGGCGGGACCTCACGGCGCCGGTGGACTGGCTGACCGCCGAGGAGGCCCTGGAGGCGCGCGGCCTGGCCTGGCTGAGCGACCTGTGGCAGCTGACGCTGCCCGACGGCACGGTCGAGCGGGTGCGGTTCGTCGAGGTGCGCGAGGACCGCGTGGTCGTGGCGACGGACCACCTCGGCGCCGTCGTCCCCGGGCTGGGGACGCACACGCTGCCGTTCCCGGCGCCCGCGACGCTGCGGCCGTTCGAGGGCGACCCGCACGTGCTGGCGGACCGGCCGCGCCCCTGAGCGGCGCGCGGCCGGACCGGCGTCAGAACTCGAGCACGATGCGCCCGCGCACCCCGCCCGCCGCGAGCCGCCGGTGCGCCTCGGCCGCCTGCGCCGCCGGAAGGGTGCCGGCGACGCGGATCGTCAGCCGGCCGTCCGCGGCCATCGCCAGCAGCTCCTTGAGCCGGACGCCGTCCGCCAGGTAGTCCGCCGGCGTCACCATCCGCACGCGGATGCCGCGGTCGGCCTCGCCGTCGAACGGCCGCACGGCCACGACGACGCCGCCGTCGCGCACCGCGCCGAGGGCCTTCGTGCCCAGCAGCGCGGCGTCGAGCAGGCCGTCCACGCCGCCCGGCTCGGCGGCGCGCACCGCGTCCCCGAAGTCGTCGCCGCGCGGCACCACGGTCCGGGCGCCGGCGGCGCGGACGAACTCCTCGTCCTCCGGCTTGGCGTCGGCGACCACGCGGAACCCGCGCGCGGTGGCGAGCTCGATCGCGTACCCGCCGACGGCGCCGGCCGCGCCGGTGATCGCGAGCGTGCCGGCGGGCGGCAGGTCGAGCAGGTCCAGCGCCCGCAGCACGGTCAGGCCGTTCAGCGGCACGGTGGTGGCGGCGACGAGGTCGAGGCCGTCCGGGACCAGGGCCACGCCCGTCTGCGGGACGACGACCTTCGCGGCGTACGCGCCGCCCTCGGGGCGGCGCGGGTTCACCACCGCGGCCACCCGGTCGCCGACGGACAGCTCGACGCCGGGACCGATCGCGTCGATCACCCCCGCGGCGTCCATGCCGGGCACGTACGGCGGGTCGAGGTCGTCGGGGACGCCCATCCCCTCCCGGAAGCCGGTGTCCGTGGGGTTCACCGCCGCCGCCCGGACGGCGATCCGGATCTCCCCCGGGCCGGGCTCCCGCTCCGGCACGTCGAGCTCCTGCAGCCGCTCCGGGCCGCCCGGTTCCGTGACTCCGATGGCGCGCATGCGTCCACGCTAGGTCGGCTGCCGCGGCCCCGCCGCTCGGGGCGGCGCGGCCGGGGCACGCTCAGTCGCGGTCGGCCGGGCTGCCGATCGGCACCTGCGGCGGGTCCACGACGCCGTCCTCGTTCATGTCGGCCGCCCGGGCCTTCCGGCTGTCCCAGCGCAGCAGCACCGCGGCACCGGTGGCCGACAGCACGGTGCCCGCCAGCACGGCGACCTTCGCGCCGGCCGCCGTGGTCTCGTCCTCGAAGGACAGCTCGGTGATCAGCAGCGAGACCGTGAACCCGATGCCCGCCAGCAGGCCGACCGGCAGCAGGTCCCGCAGCCCGATGCCCTGGGGCAGCCGCAGGCCGGAGGACCGGGTCACCAGCGCGACCGCGCCGAGGATGCCGGTCACCTTGCCCACCACCAGGCCGAGCACGACCGCGGGCACGACGGCCTGCGCCAGCGGCGAGCCGCCCTCCGACCCGCCGACGAGGGTGACGCCGGCGGAGAAGAACGCGAACAGCGGCAGGGCGACCACGGCGGACCACGGCCGCACGGCGCGCTCGTACCGGTGCGCGCGGTCCTCGGGCTCGCCGTTCAGCGGGCGGGCCGGCACCGCGAGGCCGAGCAGGACGCCGGCGATGGTGGCGTGCACCCCGGACGCGTGCATCAGGCCCCAGGCGACGAGCGCGAGCGGCGCGAGCAGCCACGGGTGCACGAAGGCCGACCGGGCGAGGGCGGCGAACGCCGCCACGACGACCAGCGACAGGGCGAGGTACCCGACGGACACGGTGTCCGTGTAGAACACCGCGATCACCACGATGGCCAGCAGGTCGTCGACGACCGCGAGGGTCAGCAGGAACGTCCGGATCGCGACCGGCAGGCCGCGGCCGAAGATCGCCAGCACGGCGAGGGCGAACGCGATGTCGGTGGCGGTGGGGATCGCCCAGCCGCTGCGCGCGCCGGTGTCCCCGGCCGCGACGACGACCGCGGTGTAGACGGCGGCGGGGACGAGCATCCCGCCGACCGCGGCGATCACCGGGACGGCGGCCCGCCGCGGGTCGCGGAGCGAGCCGACCACGATCTCCCGCTTGAGCTCGAGGCCGACGGTGAAGAAGAAGATCGCCAGCAGGCCGTCGGCGGCCCAGTGCTCGAGGTCGAGGTCCAGGTGCCACGCGGCCGGGCCGGCCTGGGTGTGCAGCAGGGTGTCGTATGCCTCCCGCCACGGGGAGTTCGCCCAGACGAGGGCGATCGCGGCGGCGGCGATCAGCAGGGCGCCGCCCGTCGTCTCGCGGGACGCCCAGCGGTGCAGGGCGGAGGGGGCGGCGGGCGCGTGGGCGCGCTCGAGGTCCATGGGTGCTCCTGGAGGTGCGGCTGCGGACCTCGCCGGACGGGTCGCCGACGAGGACGCCGACCAGACTTCCCGGCACACCAGCGGTCGATCCTACGCGACGGGTGCCGCGCGCGCCCGGGGATGCACCG
>JAPSIJ010000347.1 GCA_031178805.1 Cellulomonas sp.
TCGGCGCGCTCGCCCCGGCGGGCGCCACCGGCCCGGCGACCGGCACGGCGAACAGCGAGGCCGCGTTCGCGCAGGAGCTGTCCGCGGCCGTGGGCGCCACCGCCGACGCCGCGCCCGCGTCCACGGGGGCACGCGATGCCGACGGCGTGCCCGTCGAGCTCGCCGCCTACGGCAACGGCCGGATCCCCGCCGAGGCGCTGGCGCCGGTGGACGGCACCGGCCACCGGCTGTGGGCCCCCGCGGCCGAGTCGCTGGAGCGGCTGCTCGGCGACGCGGCGGAGGACGGCGTGCACATCGGCATCACCGACTCCTACCGGTCCTACGAGGCGCAGGTCGACGTCGCCGAGCGCAAGGGCCTGTACAAGAACGGCGGCCTCGCGGCGGTCCCGGGCACCAGCGACCACGGCTGGGGCATGGCGGTCGACCTCGACCTGGACGAGCGGGCCCAGGCCTGGATGCGGGCCAACGGCGAGCGCTACGGCTTCGTCGAGGACACCCCCCGCGAGCCCTGGCACTGGGCCTTCAAGGGCTGACCCGCGCCCTGACCGTGCCGGGCGGGATCCGCCCGCCCGGCACGGGGTCTCAGTCGAGGATCGCCTTGGTGACGGCGACCTGCTCCGTCAGCACGCCGCCGATGGTCTGCTGCGTCTCGTTGATCCGCTCCACCACGCCGCCGATCTTGGCCAGCGAGGTGATCACGCCGTCGACCTGCTGCTGGATCTGCTGCACCTTGTCGCCCACCTGCGTGGTGGCCGAGGCGGTCTCGCGGGCCAGCTCCTTGACCTCGCCGGCCACGACGGCGAAGCCCTTGCCGGCCTCGCCGGCGCGCGCGGCCTCGATGGTGGCGTTCAGCGCGAGCAGGTTCGTCTGCGCGGCGATGCCCTGGATGACGGTCACCACCTGGCCGATCTCCGCGCTCGACTCGCCCAGCCCGGCGACCTCGGCGTTGGCCGCCTGCGCGAGCCGCTGGCCGTCGGTGGCGACGGTGGTCGCCGCGAGCACGTTGCGCTCGACCTCCTGGATGGAGGTGACGAGCTCCTCGCCCGCGGTGCGCAGCCGGGCCGCGGCGGCGTGCCGCTCCAGCGCCTGGCCGACGAGGAACGCGGTGTTCCGCAGGGCCTCGCGCCGGCCGTCGGACAGCTCGAGGGTGCGGGTCGCGAAGAAGTCCATCGTCCCGGTGACCGCGCCGTCGACGAGGATCGGCAGGCAGACGCCCGACTTCACGCCGACCCGCTGCGCCGCGGGTGCCCGCACGCAGTCCGTCAGCTCGCCGAGGTCGGCGACGAACACCAGGTCACGGGCCCGCCAGGCGCGCCCGGCCAGGCCGACGCCCTCGCGGAACGACGCCGCGCGGGTGACCTCGCGGAACTCGGCGCCGGCGTCGCCCGACTCCTGGACGAAGTGCAGCGCGTGGTCCCGGTCGTCCACGGTCCAGTAGGACCCGTAGGCCCAGCCGAACCCGGTGCGGATGGCGTCCAGCGCGCGGCGCAGCGCGTCCTCGGCGGTCGGGGCGCCGGTGACCTCGCGGATCACGCGGTTCACCGCCTCGACGTCCTGGGTGGCGTCCGCGTGCTGCTCGGCGGCGACGACCCGCTCGATCGCCTGCGAGACCAGGACGCCGATGCTGCGCAGCGTCTCGAGGCGCTCCGGCGACAGCTCGAGCGTCTCGGTCGCGAAGAAGTCCATCGTGCCGGTGACGACGCCGTCCTCCGCGAGCGGGAAGCAGACGCCGGACCGCACGCCGGCCCGCTGGGCGGCGGGGGCGCGCACGCAGTCGGTGAGCTCGCCGAGGTCGGCGACGAACACCAGGTCGCGCGCCCGCCAGGCCCGGCCCGACAGGCCCACGCCCTCGGTGAAGGACGCCTGGTGGGTGACGCGGCGGAACTCCTCGCCGGCGTCGCCGGACTCCTGCACGAAGTGCAGCGCCCGGTCCGTCGGGTCCACGCGCCAGTACGAGCCGTAGGCCCAGCCGAACCGCTCCCGGACGACCTCCAGCGCGTTGCGCACCGCCGCCTCGGAGGTGCTCGCGTCGGCGAGGGCGTGCACGACCGCGGTCACGGCCTCGATGTTCTCGCGGGACTCGGCCAGCTGGACGGCCGCGGTCGGCGGCACGCTCCGGGTACGACTGAACACGTCGCTCCTCAGGGGATCGAAGGGTGGGTGCGCCCCCGCGCTCCCGGTCCGATCGACGTGTCCGGCCTGGTCATGAGGCAAACAAGTCCGGCATAGGGGTGAAACCGGGCGAACCTCACCCGCCCGGCTGCTCACCCTCCGGGCGGTAGACCTTCTCCTCGAGGTCCCACGGGCGGAACACCCGGTCCCGGCTCGGGCGCACGCGCGGCACCCGGGTGACGGGCGGCTCCGCGGGGCGCTCGACCCGGACGGGCACGGGCGCCGGGGCCGGAGGCGGCGGCGCGGCGGGGGCGGTCGTGGGCGTGGGCGCGGGCGCGGGGGCGGGGGCGTCCTCGGCGAGCAGGACCTCGTCCAGCCGCCGGTACCGGAACTCGGCCTCCCGCCGGTACCGCTCGATCCACATGGTCATCAGGTCGAAGACCTCGGCCTCGAGGTGCACCGGCCGCCGCTGCGCCTCCCGCCGCCGGCTGACCAGCCCCGCGGCCTCCAGCACGCGCAGGTGCTTGGACACCGCCTGCACCGTGACGTCGTAGGGGGCGGCGAGCTCGCCGACCGTGGCGTCCCCCGCGGTGAGCCGCGCCACGAGGTCCCGCCGCAGGGGGTCCGCCAGGGCGGAGAACACCTGGGACAGGGGGTCCTGGGCGGGCACGGGGCCTCCTGGTCGATGCGGCCGGCGTGCGGCCGAACGGGTGACGCGGTCGCCGCGAGGGTGCCACGCGGGCGCGCCGGTGGTCAACCGCCCGGTTGACCACCACCGCCCCGTCCCCCGGCCCCCGGCCCCGGCCCCCCTGTCCCGTGATCCCCGGCCCCATCCCGTCACCACCGCCGAGTGGAGAGCTCGGCCGGACACGCGCACGGCGTGTCGGGCGGAGCTCTCCACTCGGCAACGGGTAACGGGGCAACGGGGACGGGGGCGGGGGCGGGGGCAGCGGGCGTCAGCGGGGGGTGGTCAGGGTCTGGTCGGGGCCGGTGGTGGTGCCCGCGGCGTTGGTCGCGACCACGCGGAAGCGGTACGTCGTGCCCGGCGCGAGGCCGGTCATGGCGACCGTGCCCGCGCGCTCCCAGGTGGCCGCCGGGACGGCGACGTCGGCCGACCGCCCCGTCCACCCCCCGCCGGGGGCCGCCCACTCGACGTGCGCGGTGGTGTCGAGCCCGTGCGGGTGCACG
>JAPSIJ010000348.1 GCA_031178805.1 Cellulomonas sp.
CGATCGTGCTCGGCCGCCGCGCGGTCGCCGAGGGCGAGACCGGCGACCTCGAGGAGGACGCCGCCGGCTACGCGGTCGCCGTCGCCGCCTGAGCAGCGCCGCCCCGCACGCCCGCCGGGCGGAGCACCCCGAGCCAGAGCGACGCCGCGCCGAGCGGCGTGCGCCCCAGCTCCGCGAAGCCCAGCGCGGTCAGGTCGGCCTCCTGCGCCGGGTCGACGGTCACGGCCAGCACGTCCCGGTCCGCCTGCGCGCGCAGCACGGGCGCCAGGACGTCCGCCAGGAGCGCGAGCCGCTCCTCCCCCGTCGCCCGGCCGTCGTCGGACAGCAGGACCAGGACCCGCTCCGCGTCCGCCTCCCGCACCAGGGCGAGCGTGTGCGTCGTGGCGCCGACGATGGCCCGCAGCGGGGCCCGGGCGGGCTCCGGGGCCGGCTCCAGCGGCACGCCTACCTCCTGGGCGATCACCCGGTGCAGGTCCGTGGCCAGGTGCTCGGCGTCGGGGGGCAGCCAGAACGCCACCGCCGCCACGTCGTCGCCCTGCTCCGCGAACCACAGCTCGCCGTGCTCGAGGCCGCCGAGGCTGAGCACCAGCCGCGTCGCCGTGCCGGCCTGCGCCGGGTCCGGCACCTCGTCCGGCTCGCCGTCGCCGTCCAGGTCGATGAACGGCCGGTGCACGGCCACCATCCGGGCGATCCGGTTCACGTCGAGCAGCCCGGCGCGGCGCACGCGCCACGGGGCCTGCTCCGGCACGGTGCTGCCGCCGGGACGGCGGTCGGCGGGGCGGCGGTCGTCGTCGTGCGGCACGCACCCAGTCGAGCACCGGACCCTGGGAACCCGCTGGGAACGGGCGGTGCCGATCACGCGGCCCGCCGCCGCCGGTCCGCCCGCGCCGCGAGCGCGACCAGCCCGGCCAGCACCGCCGCCGCGGCGCCGAGGTACGCCGCCCGCGTCGTCCACCAGTCCCACGTCCACGGCTCGGGCAGCACCTGCCCGACGCCGAGCAGCACCACCCCGGCCACCGCGAACATCGCCGTCAGGTGCCACAGGTACAGCCCCATCGACCGCGCACCGACCCAGCGCACCAGCCGCGAGCGCCCGGCCCACGCCGCCACGCGGTCCCGCAGCAGCAGCGCCCCGGCCACCTGCGCGACGGCGAACGCCACCACCGGCGCGGTCGGCGGGGCGAGGTTCGACAGCGCGTCGCCGGGCATCCCGATCAGCGACACCGGGTACGGGCCGGTGGCGAGCAGCAGCACCAGCGCACCCAGCCCCCCGGCCGCCAGCAGGGCCAGGACGGTCCGCTCCGGGACCGGGTCGGCCGGCCGCGCCGCCGCGGGCACCACCCGGCGGTCGGCGTAGAGCAGCCCGCCGAGGAACGGCACCGCCCACACGAGCAGCACGTTCGGCGCCCCGGGGAACGCCACCTCGTCGGAGAACCGCAGCAGGTCCACCACCAGGGGCAGCGCCGCCGCGACGGCCAGCACCCGCAGCCCGCCCCACCGGCGCAGCGCGGCCAGCAGCAGCGGCGTCAGCGCCAGCAGCGCGACCTGCACGGCCAGGAACCACAGCGGCTGCGGCACGATCCGCGCCACCCGCTCCACGGCCGCCTCCGGGACGCCCAGCCGCGGCAGCGCGGCCACCAGCACCGCCCAGACGCCCGCGAACACGGCCACCGGGCGCGCCATCCGCAGCAGCCGCACCCCGGCGAACCGCCAGCCCGGCTGGTCCGGGTGCCGCACCCGGTCGTACCGGGCCGCGGCACCGGCCGCGAAGAACAGCAGCGGCAGCGGCTGCAGCCAGGTGAGCAGCCACGCCGAGCCGTGCGCCAGCGCGTTGCCCACCACGAGCTCCCGGCCGTCCCAGGTGGCCTCGACCATCAGCCAGTGCAGCGCGACGACGAGGATCGTGCCGACCGCGCGGACGCCGTCGACGAACGGGTCCCGCCGCGACCGGCCCGGGGTCGCCGGGGTGGGCGCGGCCGGGGCGGCCGGGGCGGGCGCGGGCGCCGGTGCGGGGACGCGGTGCTGGGGGACGGCGGGGCCGGTCGCGCGGGTGCGCGGCGGCGGGGGCAGGACGGTCGACATGACGACGCTCCGGGACGGAGGCCGCGCGGCGGGGCGCGGGCACCCGGCGATCGGGCGCAGCACCAGCCTGTCGAGCATCGCCGCAGGTCAGAACGGGCCTGGCCCCCGCTCTGCACGGGTGGCCCACCCGACCCCGCCCGGGGGCTGTCCCCCGCCCCGCCTGCGCGCCCCGCCACGCCGACGGCGCACGAGACACCACGAGGGCGCAGGAGATCTCGTGCGCCCTCGTGGTGTCTCGTGCGCCCGTGCGGGGAGGTCGCGCGCGGGTCAGCCGTGCTGCGGCGGGTGCGGGGGCGGGGCGCCGGGGTGGCCCGCGGGCGGCGGGTACACGCCGGCGGGCGGGTAGGCACCGGCCGGCGGGTACGGGCCGGGCTGGGGTGCGCCCGGGGCCGGCGGGCGGGGCTCCGCGCCGGGCCGGCGCTGCAGGCCGGCGAGGACGAACGCGCCGCCGATCATCGCGGCGCCGATCGTGATCAGCGCGGAGCTGACGACGGACCCGAGACCGAAGAACCAGTGCGCGCGGTACACGTACTCGATGAAGACGGCTTGGATCAGCCAGCCGCTCAGCACCCCGAGGACGATGACCGCGACCCCGGTGACCAGCAGCTGCGGCGCGGAGAGCTTCGGCATGTCCCCGACGCTAGCGGCCCGCACCCGGGCGCGACACCCCCGACGGCGGCCGAGACACCGCGACGGCGCAAGAGCTCTCGTGCGCCCTCGGCGCGTCTCGTGCGCGGTGGTGGGCAGGGCGCCGCCGGAACGGGAAGGGGGTCAGTCCTGGAGGTGGAGGTAGCGGAGGACGGCGAGGACCCGGCGGTGGTCGCCGGCGTCCGGGGCCAGGCCGAGCTTGCCGAAGATGGCCGTCACGTGCTTCTCCACGGCGCCGTAGGACAGGAACAGCGCCTCGGCGATCGCCCCGTTGGACCGCCCCTGCGCCATCAGCTCCAGGACCTCGGACTCGCGCGGGGTGAGCCGCCCGACGCCGGGGTCGACGCGGGCGGCGCCCATCAGCTGGGTGACCACCTCGGGGTCGAGGACGGTGCGGCCGGCGGCGATCCGCTCCAGGGCGTCCAGGAAATCGCCGACGTCCGCGACCCGGTCCTTGAGCAGGTAGCCGACGCCGCGGGCGTCGCCGCCGAACAGCTGGGCGGCGTACCGGGTCTCGACGTACTGCGAGAACAGCAGCACGCCCAGGCCCGGGTGGG
>JAPSIJ010000349.1 GCA_031178805.1 Cellulomonas sp.
GCCCCGACCGCCCGACCGGCGGCGGGGTGGGCGGCGGCGCGCCGTCCTCCCGCGCCGAGCGGGCCGCACGCCGCGGCCCCGGCGCTCCCTGCCGCACGTCTGGAGCACCACCATGTCCACCACCACCTCCCGCACCACCACCGCCCGCCGCGCCGCCCGCACCGGGTCCGCCGCCGCCCTCGGCGTCGCCCTCGTGCTCGGCTCCGCCGCCGCGGCCTCGGCCCACGTCCGGGTCGAGCCCGGGTCCACCGCCGCCGGCGGCTGGAGCGTGCTCACCTTCCGGGTGCCCAATGAGTCGCCCACGGCGAGCACCACGCAGGTGACCGTCGACCTGCCGACGGACACCCCGCTCACGTCCGTGTCCACGCAGCCCGTGCCCGGCTGGACCGCGACCGTCGAGGAGGGCGAGCTGCCCGAGCCGGTCGAGGTCGACGGCGCCACCCTCACCCGCGCCCCCGTGCGCGTGGTGTGGACCGCCGAGGGCGAGGGCATCGGCGACGGCGAGTTCCAGCAGTTCGTCGTCTCCGCCGGACCCCTGCCCGAGGCCGGCACCGACGTGGTGCTCCCGGCGCACCAGACCTACTCCGACGGCGAGGTCGTCGACTGGGACGAGGTCGCCGAGGACGGCACCGAGCCCGAGCACCCGGCCCCCGTGTTCACCACCACGGCGGCGGACGACGCGCACGGCGCCGCCGCGGCCGAGGACACCGAGCAGGCCGCCCCGGCCCCCGCGGCGTCCGACGCGTCCGACGCGTCCGACGACACCCTCCCGGTCGCCCTCGGTGGCGCCGCCCTGGTCGCGGCCCTCGCCGCCATGGCGGTGGCCGTCCTCGCCTGGCGCCGCACCCCCCGCTGACCCCGGCACCCGCTCCGGCGGCACCCACCCCTGCGGCAAAGACACCACGATGGCGCACGAGAGCTCGTGCGCCATCGTGGTGTCTCGTGCGCCGTCGCGGTCGGCACCCTGCCCGCGCGGTGGCTCCGGCGACGGCGGCAGAGCCACCGCGAGGGCGCACGGGATCGCTTGCGCCCTGGTGGTGTCTCGTGCGCCGTCGCGGCGGGTGCCCCCACGCACGACGCCCCCGTCGGCCGGAGCCGGCGGGGGCGTCGGGGCGCGCGCGGGGTCAGGGCTCGACCGGGCGCTCCACCAGGTAGGAGGAGCCGTCGGCGCCGACCACGCGGACGAACTCGGTGTGCAGCGCGCGGTCCCGGGCTCGGTCCGCCTCGGCCACCTCGCGGTCGGGAGCCAGGGGGTCGCCCACCTGTGCGGGTCCGAAGACGCTGAGCAGCGCCTGCTCCCGGCGGTCGCCCGCCCTGCCGATCGCCGCCATGCCACGCTCCCGTCGATTGCTGAGTGCCCTCATCATACGCGCACTCACGGTCCGGCGGTAGCATTGCCTGGTGACCGTCGCCACCGAGCTCCCCGCCGTGCCGGACGGCGCCCCCGACGGCGCCGCGGACCCGCTCGCCGTCGAGGCCCAGGTCTGCCTGGCGATGTCGGCGGCGTCCCGCGCGCTCGTCGCGTACTACCGGCCGCTGCTCGAGCCGCTGGGGCTGACGCACCCGCAGTACCTCGCGATGCTCGCCCTCTGGCAGCACGGCGACCTCACGCTGAAGGCGCTCGCCGGTCACCTGCACCTGGAGCCGGCCACCACCTCGCCGCTCGTGCGCCGGCTGGAGGCGCTGGGCCTGGTCTCCCGCGCCCGCAGCGGCGACGACGAGCGGGCGCTCGCGATCCGGCTCACGGACCGCGGCCGCGCGATGCGGGAGCAGGCGGTCGGCATCCCGGCCGCGATGCTGGACGGCCTGCGCCTCGACCTCGACCAGGTCGCGCAGGTCCGGGCCGCCGCACAGCTGCTGCTCGGTGCCTGCGAGGCCGCCGAGGCGCGTCGGTCCTGAGCCGGCGGCGGCGGCCGGTGCGGCGTCAGCGGCCGAGCGCGTGCTCGACGGTGGTGCAGCGGTCGCCGGGCTCGGCGTCACGGTACTCGCACGCCGCCCGGCGCAGCAGCGCGCCCGCGGTCCGGCGCTCGTCGGGCGCCAGGGCGCCCAGCACCCCGTCCTCGGCGGCGGCGACCCGCTGCTCCAGCTCCTGCAGCAGGGCGCCGGCCCCGCCGGTGGGCAGCACGCGGCGCTGCCGCCGGTCCACCTCCGCGACGCGGCGCTCGACGAGGCCGGCCTGCTCCAGGTCGTCGAGCAGGTAGGTCATCACGGTGCGGTCCAGGCCGAGGCTGGCCGCGAGCGCCGCCTGGCTCTCGTGCGCCCCGCGGACCACCTCGCGGAGCACCAGGTAGCCGCGGAACCCGTGCGGCACGCCTGCCACCGCCGTGGTCAGCGCGCGCTCGTACGCGCGCAGCAGCACGCCGAGCGACCAGCCGAGGTCCGTCGGCGGCTCGGGGGCGGCGGGAGTGGTCACGCGAGCAGCGTACGCCGTCGGCGGTTGTCACGATGATCTGCAGGACATACGATCGAGTTCACCGACGGATCGACGGAAGGCTGCCATGACGGACTACGGCCACGACCTGCTCTTCGGGTCGTTCCTCACGCCCACCGGCGCCGCGCCGGAGCGGGTGGTGGCCCTGGCGCAGCTCTCCGAGCAGGTCGGGCTGGACCTGGCGACGTTCCAGGACCACCCGTACCAGCCGGCGTTCCTGGACACCTGGACCCTGCTGTCCTGGGTGGCCGCGCGGACGGAGCGGATCCGGCTGGCGCCGAACGTCGTCAACCTGCCGCTGCGCCCGCCGACGGTGCTCGCGCGCTCGGTGGCGAGCCTGGACCTGCTGTCCGGCGGGCGCGTCGAGCTCGGGCTCGGCTCCGGCGCGTTCTGGGACGGCATCGAGGCGATGGGCGGCCGGCGGCTGACGCCGGGTCAGGGCGTCGACGCGCTGGCCGAGGCGGTGGCCGTCATCCGCGCGCTGTGGGACACCGGCGACCGCCGCCGGGTGGACCTGCCCGGCGAGTACTGGCCCGCCGTGGGGGCGAAGCGCGGCCCCGCGCCGGCCCACCCGGTCGGCATCTGGCTGGGCGCGTACAAGCCGCGGATGCTCCGGCTCACCGGACGCACCGCCGACGGCTGGCTGCCGTCGCTGTCGTACCTGTCCGGGGTCGGGGACCTCGACGCCGGGAACGCCCGGATCGACGACGCCGCCGCCGAGGCCGGCCGCGCCCCCGCCGCCGTCCGCCGGCTGCTGAACGTCGGTGGCCGGCTCACCGCCCGCCCGGGCGACGAGCTGCTGGTCGGCCCCGCGGAGCAGTGGGTGGACCAGCTCGCCGGGCTGGCGCTGGAGCA
>JAPSIJ010000350.1 GCA_031178805.1 Cellulomonas sp.
CGGAAGCTAAGCCCTTCAGCGCCGATGGTACTGCACTCGCCAGGGTGTGGGAGAGTAGGACGCCGCCGGACAACCATTCACCAAGAGCCACCCCTTCGGGGGTGGCTCTTGGCGTTTCCCGACCCTTCCCCCACGCCCCCCGCGCGGCCCGCGACGCGCCGCCCGCGCACCGAGCGCACGCCGAGATCGCAATTCTCGTCTGCGCCGCACCGCTCCCGCACAGACGAGAACTGCAGTCTCGGCGACCGCTGCGCCTCCCGGGGCTCCGGTCGCCGAGACTGCAGCAGATGCGGCTTTCGCGGCCCCGGAAGCAGCAGGAAGTGCAGTCTCGGCGAGACCCCCCGCGGGCGTGCGAGACGAGCGAGCGCGCCCGCGGTCAGGCGGCGCGGGTCGCGATGATGTCGCGGCTCGGGCGCCCGTCCGCCAGGCCGCGGCTCTCGAACCGGGTCACCGGCCGGTGCGCCGGCCGCGGGGCGTAGCCCTCGGACGGGTTGGTGAGTCCCGGGTCCGCGCCCACGACGGCGAGCATCTGCTCGGCGTACGGCTCCCAGTCGGTGGCGCAGTGCAGGGTGCCGCCGAGGCGGAGCCGGCTGCGGAGCAGGGCGACGCGCTCGGGGCTGATGATCCGCCGCTTGTGGTGCCGCGCCTTGGGCCAGGGGTCCGGGAAGAAGACGTGCACGGCGTCGAGCGACCCCGGCGCCAGGGCGGTGCGGGCGAGCTCGAGGGCGTCGCCGTGCACCACCCGGACGTTCGTCAGCCCGGCGTCCTCGACGAGCGTGAGCAGGTGTGCGATCCCCGGCAGGTGCACCTCGACGGCGAGGTAGTCCCGGTCCGGGTCGGCGGCGGCCATGGCGGCGGTGGCGTCGCCCATGCCGGAGCCGATCTCCAGCACCAGCGGCGCCCGCCGGCCGAACAGGTGCTCCGCGTCGAGGGTGCCGTCCGGACCGGTGGGCGGGAGCCCGAGCTCCGGGTCGTGGACCGAGAACCCGTAGCGGGGCCACAGCCGGGTCAGGGCGTCGGCGCGCCGCTCGCCGAGCACCGCCTTGCGGGGGTGGAACGTGCGCACGGGGTCGCCGGCGGACTTCCGGGCGGGCTGGAAGGCGTCGCCGGGGCGCGCCGGCGACGCCGGGGCGGGGAGGTCGTCGGGCGCGGGCACGGCGTCGAGGATAGCCGCGCGACCGCGCCCGACGGAGGCGCAGGCGGCGGCGCAGGCGTCAGCCCCGCGGCGGCGTGCTCGGCAGATCGGTCGACATCAGCCAGAACCGCTCCCCGAACGGCCCGGTCACCGCCGCGAGGCGCCCGTAGGGCGTGTCCTCGGGCGCGGCGGCGATGGTGCCGCCGAGCCGGGTGGCGGCCGCGCAGGTGGCGTCGGTGTCGGTCACGCCGAAGTACACGGCCCAGGCGGGCGGCTCGTCCGGCACGCCGCCGATGCCGCCGACCGCGTCGTCCTGGCCGGGCACCTCGATGGTGACGTAGTCGAACCCGTCGGTGCTGATGTCCTCGTACGCGAAGCCGAGCGCCGCCCGGTAGAACTCCTGCGCGTCGGTGAACCGGTCGGACAGGTGCTCGTTCCAGATCATCGCGCCCGGTTCGTTCACGACCTCGGCGCCGATCGAGGTGCCGGCCTGCCAGAGGGCCACGACCGCCCCGACGGGATCGCGCAGCACCGCCATGGTGCCGAAGTCCATCACCGCCATCGGCCCGGCGAGCACCTCGGCGCCGGCGGCCACCGCGCGGTCCGCGACGGCGCGGGCGTCGGAGGTCGCCAGGAACGTGAGCCAGGCCGGGGCGTCGCCGAGCTGGACGCCGCTGAGCGCGGCCGCGCGGCGACCCCCGACCAGCGCCTCGGAGTAGTACCCGGTCTCGGCCGGCCCGACGGCGAACTCCCAGCCGAGCAGGTCGGCGTAGAACCGCCGGCCGCGGTCGAGGTCGGGCACCGCGAGCTCCGCCCAAGCAGGGCGTGCCGTCGCTCCAGGGCTGCAGGCGCTCGGTCATGTCGTCCTCCTCGACCCGGGCCCCGCCCCGCCGGCGGCGACCTCGGGGCCATCAGACCACCGACCCCCGACACGCGGAAGGGGCGCCCCGGCGGTCCGGCGCTCCCTCCGCGCGCCGGTCCGCCGGGACGCCCCGTCCCGTGGCCGCCAGGTCAGGCGGCGGTGCGCCCCAGCCCGGCGAACTGCCAGCCGGCGGCGCGCCAGCGGGCGGGGTCGAGCTTGCCGCGCGCGTCGACGACCCGCGGGGTCGCGGTCAGCGGCGCGAGCTTGTCGGCGTCGGCGTTGGCGAACTCGTCCCACTCGGTGAGGACGAGCACGACGTCGGAGCCCTCGACGGCCTCCTCCATCGACGTCGCGTACGACAGCGTCGGGAACGACCGGCGCGCGGTGTCGCCCGCCTCGGGGTCGAACACGGTGACCTGCGCGCCGCGCAGGTGCAGGGCCGCGGCCACGTTCAGCGCCGGCGAGTCGCGGACGTCGTCGGTGTCCGGCTTGAAGGCCGCGCCGAGGACGCCGATCCGGCGGTTCAGCACGGACCCGCCGCAGGCCTCGACGGCCATGTCCAGCACGCGCTCGCGCTGGCCCATGTTGATCTCGTCGACCTGCTGCAGCAGCGCCGAGGCGCGGTAGGCGCCGAGCTCGTTGGCGCGGTGCATGAGGGCGCGGATGTCCTTGGGCAGGCAGCCGCCGCCGAAGCCGAGGCCGGCGTTGAGGAACTGCCGGCCGATGCGCACGTCGTGCCCGAGGGCGTCGGCGAGCACGGTGACGTCGGCGCCGGCAGCCTCGCACACGGTGGAGATCGCGTTGATGAACGAGATCTTGGTGGCGAGGAACGCGTTCGCGCTGACCTTGACCAGCTCGGCGGTCGGCAGGTCGGTGACGACGACCGGGGTGCCCTCGGCGATCGGGCCGGCGTAGACCCGGCGCAGCGTCGCCTCGGCGGCCGCGCTGGTCCCACCGAGCACGATGCGGTCGGGGTGCAGGGTGTCCTCGACGGCCTTGCCCTCGCGGAGGAACTCGGGGTTCCACACGAGCTCCGCGGAGCGGCCCGCGGGCAGCTCGGCCGCGACGAGTTCGCGGAGCCGGGCGGCGGTGCCGACGGGGACGGTGGACTTGCCGACGATCAGCGCGTCCGTGGTGATGTTGCGGGCGATGGTGGTCGCCGCGGACTCCACGTAGGACAGGTTGGCCGCGTGGCTGGTCTTCATCTGCGGGGTGCCGACGCAGATGAAGTGGACGTCGCCCCACGCCGCGGCGTCGGCGAGGTCGGTGGTGAACCGCAGGCGGCCGGT
>JAPSIJ010000351.1 GCA_031178805.1 Cellulomonas sp.
GAGCCGAGCGCGCAGAGCCGGGACAGCACGGCCGGACCGGTGCCGGCGAGCGCCGTCACGGTCGCGGAGACGGTGCGGCCCAGCACGGCGCCGGGGTCGTCGGCCCGGTACTGCCGGGCCCGGGCCGCGGCGTGGCTGCGCTTGGCGTGGTACTGCGCGGCGTCGGCCCGGCGGAACAGCGACCTCGGGGTGGGCGCGGCGCCGAGCGAGCCGCGGGCGGAGGACGCGATGCCGTAGGACAGCGAGGCGCCGTGCGGCAGCGCGCTGTCCCCGACGGTCGCGTCCATCACCTGCACGACGGTGGTGCGGGGGATGCCGCAGGTGACGATGCAGAACTCGTCGCCGCCGATCCGCGCGGCGGTGGACCCGGGCAGCCCGGCGCTGGCCCGGCGCAGCACGCCGGCCACGCTGCGCAGCAGCTCGTCGCCCGCGTCGTGGCCGAGATCGTCGTTGACGCGCTTCAGGCCGTCCACGTCGCACATCACGATGCAGGTCTCGTCGCCGGAGTCGATCGCCGCCTGGGCCGCCTCGTCGGCCACCCGGCGGGTGCTGAGCCCGGTGAGCGCGTCGTCGGACACCAGGTGGCGCACCTGCTCGGCGAGGTCCAGGCGCGCGATGTGCGCCCCGACCAGGGCGCCGAGCACCTCGCCGCGCGCGGCGTCCTCGGCGCGGAACGAGGTGGCGCGCTCGTCGCGCACTGAGGCGAGCAGCCCCCAGAGGTCGCCGTTCACCACGACCGGCGCCACCAGCGCCGGGTGCGGCCGGCCGGGCCCGTCGCCGGGGGCGGACAGCCAGGTCTCGCGGTGCCGCACCAGCGCGCGCACGGCCTCGCCGTCGGTCAGCGCGTCCTCGACCGCGGTGCGCTCGTCGTCCGGGTCGACCGCGACGAGCGCCCAGTCGTCCTGCTCGATGCGGGCGAGCGCGACGACGCCCGCGTCGAGCACGTCGCGTGCGGCGGCGATGCCGGCCTCGTGCACCTCCGCCAGCGTGGTGCAGGCGCCGAGGCGGTGGGCGAGCAGCGCGAAGTGCCGGGCGTCGTCCCCGTCACCGCGGGGCGCGCTCGTCCGGGCCGGCGGCGGGGCGTCGGTCACCCGCACATCATCGCCGGTCGCGGCCCTGGCCACACGCGGGAGCCGCGGACGGGGTCGCCCGACCGGGTGACGCCCCCCTGGTGGAGCGGCGGCGCGGGGGCCGGCTGCGGCTCAGGCGGGGACGGGCTCGGCCTCGCGCGCGGTCGCCCGCGCGCCGGCGCCGACCGCCCGCAGGACGAACAGCACCGTCGACTCGATCGCCCGCTCCCGCTCGACCGGGTCCTCCGGCAGCGCGCGGCTGCTCAGGCAGGCGTTGACGAGCGACACCGTGGTGCCGAGGTCCTGCGCGGGGAACTCCCCGGAGTCGATGCCCGCGGCGAGGATCCGGCGCAGCATCGACTCGACCAGCACCACGTGCTCGCGCACCCGCTGCTGCGTGGAGCGGGACAGCACCGAGCGCAGGTCGGGCCCGGGTGCGAGGTGGTAGTCGCGCTTGAGCACGCACTGGGCGCGGACGTACGCGCGCAGCTGCTCGGTGGGGTCGTCGACGTCGCTGATCTCGGCCTCGAGGGCGGAGACGTACTGCTCCGTCTCGTGCATGATGAAGCCGACCAGCATCGACTCCTTGTCCGCGAAGTGGTTGTACACCGCGGTGCGGCCGACCCCGGCCTGCTGGGCGATGTCGGCCAGCGTGATCGCGTCGAAGCCGCGCTCGGCCATCAGCTGCGAGAGGGCGCCGAACAGCCGCAGGCGCGTCTGCTCGCGGTGCTCGTGGAGCGACCCGCCGATGATCTTGGGCATGCTGACATTCTGGCACGAGATGTCACAACCGGGGCGGGCCGGTCGTCCCGGTGCCGCCGCGGGCTCAGCCGGCCAGCGGCTCCGCGGCCCGGTGCCGCTCGCCGAGCGCCGCGAACAGCGTCCGGTTGTGCCGGAACGCGAGGCGCGCCTCGGCGACCACGGCCTCCCGGCCGGCGTCGTCGAGGGGCAGGGCGTCGACCCGCGCCCGGTACAGGTCCTTGAACGGCTTGGGCTTCGGGACGGCGGGGAAGGCGTAGAAGCCCACGCCGGCGTCCGCGACGCCGTAGTGCCGCTGCACCATCCGCCCGATCACCTGGCCGCCGGACAGGTCCCCGAGGTACCGGGTGTAGGCGTGCGCGACGTAGGCGCCGGCGTCCGCCCCGACCGCGCGGACGCGGTCCGCGTAGGCGGCCGTCGCGGGCAGCGGGGTGGCGCGCTCGCGCCAGCCGGGGCCGAGCAGGTGCGCCAGGTCGGCCTCCAGCGCGGGGACGCGGTGCAGCTCGTCGAAGACGACGCCCGCGCCGGCCGGGGTGCGGCGCACGTCCTCCGCCACCTCCTCCAGCGCCGCGTACACGGCGTGCAGCTGCAGCGCGAGGTCGGTGTACGCCGCGACGGTCAGCCGGCCGCCGAGCAGCTCCTCGACGAACGGGGAGCCCTCCGCGGCCTCGTGCTCGGCGCGGGTGCCCTCGCGCAGCAGCACCGACAGCGGTGCGTCGGCGGCCGGCGCCGCGGCGGCGCCCGTCCCGGCCCGGTCGTGCGTGGTGGTCATCGAGGCTCCCGGTGGCTCCGTGCGGCGCCGATATGACGTCGTGTCAGAACGTACCCGATCGAGTAAGGGCCGCCTACCCTCCCGCGGCGGGGCGTCCACGCGTTACGGTGCCGACGTGACCGACACGAGCCCCGCCGGCCCCGACGCGTACACCCCGGCCGCCCCCGACACCAAGGACTGGACCTGGGTGCTCACCGAGCGGTGCCCCGAGTGCGGGTTCACCGGCACGGACGTCCCCGGCCCGGACGTCGCGGCCACGATCCACGACCTGGTGCCGCGCTGGCGCGCCGCGCTCGGCCGCCGGGACGCCCGGGTGCGCCCGGACCCCGCGGTGTGGTCGACGCTCGAGTACGGGGCGCACGTGCGCGACGTGCACCGGGTGTTCGACGAGCGCCTGCGGCGGATGCTCGCCGAGGACGACCCGCAGTTCGCCAACTGGGACCAGGACGCCACCGCGGTGGCCGAGCGCTACGACCTGCAGGACCCGGGCCGGGTCGCGGACGAGCTCGCGGACGCCGCCGCGGCGCTCGCGGCCCGGTTCGCCTCGGTCCGGCCGGACCAGTGGGACCGCCCGGGGCGCCGGTCGAACGGCTCGCGGTTCACGGTGACCTCGCTCGGCGGCTACTTCCTGCACGACGTGGTGCACCACCTGCACGACGTGCACGCCTGAGCCCCGCGTCGG
>JAPSIJ010000352.1 GCA_031178805.1 Cellulomonas sp.
CGAGCGCGCGGGCGGACGCGGTGGACGTGCTCGGGGTCGGCGCCGGCATCGCGGACGAGGTCGCCCGGAACGTCGGACTGCGCGCGGCGCCGACCGCACCGGCCCGGCAGGTGTACACCGGCGTGCTGTACGCCGCGGCGGGCCTGGACCGGCTCACGCCCGCGGCCCGGCGGCGCGCGGCCGAGTCGGTGCGGGTGGTGTCCGGGCTGTGGGGGCTCGTCGGCCCCGAGGACCCGATCCCCGCGTACCGGCTGTCGATGGGCGTGGACCTGCCGGGCGTCGGGCCGCTCGCCGCCGCCTGGCGCGAGCCGCTGCACGCCGAGCTCGACCCCCGGGCCGCCTCCGGGGAGCTGGTGGTGGACTGCCGGTCGGCCGCGTACCTCGCCGCCTGGAAGCCCCCGCGCGCCGCGCAGGGCGCGTGGGTGCAGGTCCGGGTGCTGCGCGAGGTCGCCGGCCGGCGCTCCGTGGTGTCGCACCACGCGAAGCACACCCGCGGCGTGCTGACCCGGCACCTCGTCACCCGGCGTGGGGCGGCGCCCGGGACGCCCGCGCAGCTCGCCCGGGTCGCCGGCGAGCTCGTCGGCACGGAGCTGCTGGCGGTGGAGCTGGACACCCTGCCGGCCGGCGCCGCGACGCTCTCGCTCGTCGTCGCCTGAGCGTGGCCCCGCGGCGGGCGGCCGCCGGGGCACGCCCGTAGCGTCGGGGGCGTGACCGCCGACGGCTCCCGCCCCTCCCCGCGCGCCGCGCGGCTGCGGCAGGCGGTGGAGCGCGACGGCGACCGGTGCGTGTGGTGCGGGCGCGCGTTCACCGCCCTGGTGCGGCCGACCCGGGACCACCTGGTGCCGCGCGCGAAGGGCGGCCCGTCGTGGCTGGAGAACGAGGTGCCGGCGTGCCGCCGGTGCAACGGCGAGCGCGGCCACCGGGGCGCCGTCGACTGGCTGGAGGAGTGCGAGCGCCGCGGGTGGGCGCCGGACGGGGCGGCGGTCGCCCGGGCGCTGGCCGCGCTGGACCGGGCGATCGGCGAGCGCGGCGGCCAGCGGCGGGCGCGCGTCGCGGTCGCGGCCCAGCAGCGCCGCCTCGCCCGGCGCGGCGGCCGTCCGCCCGGGGACTGAGCACCCCGTCGCGGCGGCTACCGTGGACGCCGGGCCGGTCCCGCGCGGGCCGGGCAGCAGGAGCACCACGAGCAGGACGAGACGGGGAGCCGCACGCATGCGACGGACCGACGCCGCACGGGTGACGGCGCTGCTGCTGGTGCTGGCGCTCGTGCTCGCCGGGGCGCTCGGCGCGGTGTCGGCGGTCGGCGCCCGGGCCGCGCAGCCGCCTGCGGCCGCGACCGTCGAGGACCCCCAGGACGCCGCGCCCGCCGCACCGGCGCCGACGACCTCGCCGACCGCCGTCCCCACGCCGGCGCCCGTGCCGACCCCGAGCGCCACCCGCCCGGCGCCGGTACCCACCACCTCGCCCGCGCCGGTGCCCGCGCCGACGTCGACCGCCGCGCCCGAGCCGTCGGCGGAGCCGGTCCCCGTGCCCACGCCCACGCCGAGCGCCACCGCCACGCCGTCCGCCCCGGCGGAGGACGACGGCGCGGGGACCGACGAGCGGCGCCGCCGGTTCACCTCGCCGCCGGCCGTCACGACGACCGAGACGCCCTGGGCCCAGATCCTCGCCGCGCTGGCCGTCGTAGTGGCGGGCGCCGTCGCGGTGGTGGCGCTCACCGCCCGCCGGGCCCGCGCCGCCGGCGCGACCGCCGAGGCCGCCGCGGCGGAGGCGCCCGGGACCCCGGCGTCCGCCGCGGAGGTGCTGCGCCTGCTCGTCGCGGCCGGCGAGGCGATGGTCGACGCGGGCCACACGGTGACGTCCGTCGCCGACACGCTGCAGGACGTCGCCGTGGCGCACGGGGTCGCCGGCGCCGAGACCGTCGTGCTGCCGACCGCCCTCCTGGTCACCGTGCCCGACGGGGACGGCGTGGCGACGGCGGCCGTGTCGACGGGCCGCCGGCCGCTGCTGCTGCACCAGGT
Organism: Cellulomonas sp.; assembly: GCA_031178805.1. GTDB lineage: Bacteria > Actinomycetota > Actinomycetes > Actinomycetales > Cellulomonadaceae > Cellulomonas. The sequence goes on from JAPSIJ010000352.1 coordinate 2,019, forward strand.
GGACGACCTCGCCGACGTGCTGCACGACGCGACCTCGGGCCGGGTGCCGCCGGCGGTGACCACGGCGCGGATCGCGTTCCTGCGGGCGGCGGCGCCGCCGTTCGGCATGCTGGCCCGGCTCGGCGGCTACCTGCTGCTCTCGGTCGGCCTCGCGGCGCTGCTCGGCGGCTCGTGGGTGGACATCCTGGTCGGCGGCGCCCTCGGCCTCGCGGTCGGCGCGGTGCAGCTCGTCGTGGGCTCGCGCGGCACCGGCGTGGAGGTGGCGCTGACCGTCGGCGCGGCGTTCGCCGTGTCGGCGGTGGTGCTGCTCGCCGCGCGCGTGGTGCCGGACCTCGGTGTGCTGCCCGCGCTGGTCGCGCCGCTGGTGCTGTTCCTGCCCGGCGGGCTGCTGACCACGGGGGTGATCGAGCTCGCGACCGGCCAGATGCTGTCCGGCGCGGGCCGGGTCGCCGCGGGCACCATGCAGCTGGTCCTGCTGGCCGGCGGGATCGTGGCCGCCGCCGCGCTGGTCGGCGTGCCGGCCGTGGACCTGGCCCGCAGCAGCGGCTCGCTCGGCCCGGTCGCGCCGTGGGCCGGCGTGGTGCTGTTCGGGGTCGGGACGGTGGTCTACCGGTGCGGCCGACCCCGGACGATGGGCTGGGTCGTCCTGGTGCTCGGCGTCGCGTACGGGGCGCAGGTGCTCGGCGACGCGCTGCTCGGCGGCGTGCTGTCGGCGTTCGTGGGCGCGCTCGCGATGACGCCGGTCGCCCTGGCGGTCGCCCGGTTCCCCTCGGGGCCGTCGCCGCTGGCGTCGTTCCTGCCGGCGTTCTGGATGCTGGTGCCCGGGACGCTGGGGCTGGTCGGCGTGACCAGCCTGCTGGAGGGCGACACCACCGGGCTGTCCACGCTCGTGACGACGGCGGCCACGATGGTCGCGATCGCCCTGGGCGTGGTCCTCGGCCTGGCGGCGGCCCGGGGGCTGCCCGGCGCCGCGCGCCAGGGCTGGTCCGGCGAGGGGCTGCCGGGCGTCCGGCCCGCCGCCCTCGGCACCGGCACCGGCACGGGCCCTGGCACGGGCACCCGCCCGACGGCCACCACCGACCCGCTCGCCGCCGACGACGACGTGCCCGACCGGCCGCACGGGAGCGACCCGCCGATCTGACCCGGCCGGCGCCCCGGAGAGGGTCAGCCGCGCGCGGCGGACCAGCCCTCGCTCGGCGCCCCCACGACGGCGACCTCGTCGCGCTTGTCCTCGAACAGCCGGATGATGCTGACCGACGCCGGGG
>JAPSIJ010000353.1 GCA_031178805.1 Cellulomonas sp.
GGAGACGCTGACCGTCGGCACCCCGCCGGGGCCGCCGCCGGCCGCCGAGCCGCCGCAGCCGGAGCCCGCCGCGCCGGGGCCGCTCGCCGTCACCGGCGCGGACGCCCTCGCGCTCGCGGCCGTCGCGACGGTGCTGCTCGGCGGCGGCGTGGCGGTCGTGCTGCACCGGGCCCGGGTGCGCCGGGCGCTCGACGCGATGGAGGAGGTGGACGCCCTGCCGTGACCGGCGCGGGGCGGTGCCGGCGCACCCGGTACCGCCCCGCCGTGACGGCTCAGCCCGCCGCGGGGCCCATCCGGGTCGTCTTGTAGGGCCGGCTCTGCCGGTCGTAGGTGGTCCACTCGCCCACCTGGGCACCGCGGTCGAACGTGCCGGACCGCAGCCGGCTGCCGTCGAGCCGGAACCACTCCCACGCGCCGTGCGGCTCCCCGTCCAGGAGCGGGCCGCGCGCCCGGAGGCTGCCGTCGCGGTGCCGCTCGACGTGCTCGGTGAGCTCGCCGTCGGGTGTGCCGTGCTCCGGTGCCATGGCGACAGCATGCCCGCGGGACACGGCAGCCGTCACCACTACGATCGCCGCCAGAGAGCCGGGCCGGCCGGGCGCGCGCACGGCCGACGTGCGCACCGCCCCGGTCCCGGCCCGGACCGGAGGGACGAGGCGGATGGCGCGGGGCCGGTTGCGGGTGCTGCTGGGGGCGGCTCCGGGGGTGGGCAAGACGTTCGCGATGCTGGAGCAGGGCCGTGACATGGCCCGTGACGGCAAGGACGTGGTGGTCGCGGTGGTGGAGACCCACGGCCGCGCCGCCACGGCCGCGCTGCTCGAGGGGCTGGAGGTGGTGCCGCGGGCGCAGGTCGAGCACCGGGGGGTGCGGCTGTCGGAGCTGGACCTGGACGCGGTCCTGGCCCGCCGTCCGGCGGTCGCGCTGGTGGACGAGCTGGCGCACACCAACGCCCCGGGGTCGCGCCACGCCAAGCGGTGGCAGGACGTGACCGAGCTGCTGGAGGCGGGTATCCACGTGGTGACCACGGTCAACGTCCAGCACGTGGAGTCGTTGAACGACGTGGTGCACGCGATCACCGGTGCCCCGCAGCGGGAGACGGTCCCGGACGCGGTGCTGCGGGCGGCGGACGACGTGGAGCTGGTGGACCTGGCCCCGCAGTCGCTGCGCGACCGGCTGGCGGAGGGCAACGTGTACCCGGCCGAGCGGGTGGACGCGGCGTTGTCGCACTACTTCCGGCTGGGGAACCTGACGGCGCTGCGGGAGCTGGCGCTGCTGTGGTTGGCGGACGAGGTGGACTCGGCGCTGCGGACCTACCGGGCCGAGCACGCGATCGAGTCGACCTGGGAGGCCCGCGAGCGGGTGGTCGTCGCGCTGACCGGGGGCCCGGAGGGGGAGACCCTGCTGCGTCGCGGCGCCCGGATCGCGGCCCGCTCGGCCGGCGGCGAGCTGCTCGCCGTGCACGTGTCCGCCCAGACCGGACTGCGGGACACCGACCCGGCGGCGCTGGCCACCCAGGCGGCGCTGACCGAGACGCTCGGCGGGACGTATCACCAGGTGGTCGGCGAGGACGTGCCGCGCACCCTGGTGGAGTTCGCCCGGTCGGTGGACGCGACGCAGCTGGTCGTCGGCACCAGCCGGCGCAGCCGCCTGGCCGCGGCGCTGACGGGCCCGGGCATCGGCGCGACGGTGATCCGGCACGCCGGGCCGATCGACGTGCACGTCGTCACGCACGCGGCGGCGGGCGGGCGGTTCGCCCTGCCGCGGGTCGGCGGGGCGCTCACCTGGCGCCGGCGGCTGCTCGGCCTGGGCCTGGCGCTCGTGCTGGGGCCGCTGCTGACGTGGGGGCTCGAGGCGACCCGCACGGAGACGTCCCTGGTCGGCGACGTGCTGACCTACCAGCTGCTGGTCGTGGTGGTCGCCCTGGTCGGCGGCTTCTGGCCGTCGCTGTTCACCGCGGTGCTGTCCGGGCTGAGCCTGGACTACTTCTTCATCGAGCCGGTCCGCACGGTGTCGGTCGCCGAGTCCCGGCACGCGGTGGCGCTCGCGCTCTACGTGGCGAACGGCGTGCTGGTCAGCGCCGTGGTCGACCTCGCCGCGCGCCGGTCGCGGACCGCCCAGCGGGCGCGCGCCGAGTCCGAGCTGATGCTGACCGTCGCGGGCGGGGTGCTGCGCGGGCAGGACGCGCTCGCCACGCTGATCGACCGGGCGCGGGAGGCGTTCGGCCTCGCGGGCGCGCGGCTCCGGGCGGGCGACGAGGTGCTGGCCGCCTCGGGCACCGTCGGCGCCGGTGCCACGACGGTGCCCGTGGACGAGCACGCGGTCCTGGACCTGGACCCCGGTACCGCCTCCGACCGCCACGGCGCCGGGCTGGACGGCGCCGGCAACCGCCTGCTCGGCGTGGTCGTCGCCCAGGTCGGCGCCGCGCTGGAGCACCAGCGCCTGTCCCGCACCGCCGACGCGGTGGAGCCGCTGCGCGAGACCGACCGGGTGCGCAGCGCGCTGCTGTCCGCGGTGAGCCACGACCTGCGCCGGCCGCTGACCGCGGCGACCACGGCGGTGAGCAGCCTGCGGTCCCGGGACGTGGACTGGTCGCCGGCGGACCGGGAGGAGCTGCTGGCCACCGCGGACGAGAGCCTCGGCACGCTCACGGCGCTGGTCACGGACCTGCTGGACGTCAGCCGCGTGCAGGCCGGCGTGCTCGGCGTGTCCTGCCGGCCGACGGACGTGGACGAGGTCGTGCTCCCGGCGCTGGACGAGCTCGGTCTCGGCCCGGCGGACGTGCACCTCGACCTCGATCCCGACCTGCCGGCGGTGCAGGCGGACCCGGCGCTGCTGCGGCGGGTGCTGGTCAACGTGCTGGCGAACGCGGTGCGGGCCAGCCCGCCCGGCGTGCCGGTGTCCGTGCGGACCAGCGCGTTCGCCGACCGGGTGGAGCTGCGGGTGGTCGACCACGGGCCCGGCGTCCCGGCGGAGCGCCGGCAGGACCTGTTCGTGCCGTTCCAGCGGCTCGGCGACACCGACAACGCCACCGGCCTCGGGCTCGGGCTCGCGCTGAGCAGGGGGTTCACGGAGGGCATGGGTGGCACGCTGACCCCCGAGGACACACCGGGCGGGGGCCTGACGATGGTGGTGGCGCTGCCGCAGGCGCCGTGCGGGGAGGGGAGCGGGGCGTGAAGATCCTGATCGCGGACGACGACCCCCAGATCCTGCGGGCGCTGCGGATCACCCTGCGGGCCCGCGGGTACGAGGTGCTCACGGCCACGGACGGGCCGCAGGCG
>JAPSIJ010000354.1 GCA_031178805.1 Cellulomonas sp.
GACGGCTCGCGGACGACCAGCTCGTCGAGCGCGCCCTGCGGGGCGCCCAGCGCGCGGGCCCACGCCTCCCAGTCGAAGCCCGGGGCGCTCGTCGCGAGCCCGGCCAGGGTCGTCGGGTTGTAGGTGAGGTCGGCGTCGCGGTCCTTGACGACGTCCCAGTGCCCGGCGGCGATCCGGGTCTCCAGGGCGACGACCCGGCCCGCGGCCTCGTCGGCGGCGGCGTCGTCCGCGGCCCAGCCGCCGAGCCGCAGCATCCGGGCGACGTGCGGGCGGTAGGCGGCGAGCACGGCCGCGTACTGCTCGTCGCGGTAGTACGACTCGTCGGGCAGGCCCAGGCCGGACTGGTAGAGGTACACGACGTACCGCTCGGGGTCCTTGGCGTCGTTGTCCACCCAGAAGCCGGTGCCCGCGACGGCGCCGGTGCGCTGCAGGGCGCCCAGCACGTCGGTGAGGTCCTGGCGGGTGGTCGCGGCGGCGATCGCGGACAGGTCCGGGCGCAGCGGCTCGGTGCCGGCGGCCTCGACGGCGTCGGTGTCCATGAACGACGCGTACAGCGCGCCGATCTGCGCCTGCACCCCGCCGCCGGCGGCCTGCTCGGCGGCCTCGGTGATGATGTCGCGGACCTGCTCCTCGGCCTGGTCGTGCAGCGCCCGGAACGAGCCGTCCATCGCGCGGTCCGCGGGGATGACGTGCTCGGCGACCCAGCGGCCGTTCACGTGCGCGTACAGGTCGTCCTGCGGGCGGACGGCGGGGTCGAGGGCCGAGGGGTCGATGCCGCTGCGGGTCATGGTGGGGAGGGGTCCCTTCTGTCCGTGCCGGCACGCGGGCACGCGCCGGGGCCAGCCTAGGTCCCGGCGCCGACGCGCGGCGGGACGGGGGACCACCGGTGTCCGGTGTGCGGCAGGATGTCCCCATGCGTATCCATGTCGCCGCTGACCACGCCGGGTTCGAGCTCAAGGTCGCGCTGGTCGAGCACCTGCGCGCCGCGGGGCACGACGTCGTCGACCACGGCGCCCCCGAGTACGACCCCCAGGACGACTACCCGGCGGTGTGCTTCGCGGCCGGCGAGGCGGTCGTCGCCGACCCGGGCAGCCTCGGCGTGGTGATCGGCGGCTCCGGCAACGGCGAGCAGATCGCCGCGAACAAGGTGACCGGCGTGCGCGCCGCCCTGGCGTGGAACCTGGACACGGCGCGCCTGGGCCGCCAGCACAACGACGCCAACGTGGTCGCGATCGGCGCCCGGCAGCACCCGGTGGACGAGGCGCTGGCGCTGGTCGACGCGTTCGTCGCGGAGCCGTTCAGCCAGGACCCGCGCCACCAGCGCCGCATCGACCAGCTCGCCGCGTACGAGGCCGCCCGCGCCTGACGGCGCACCGGGCCCCGCACCCGGCCGCGCGCCGCACCGGCCCGGTGGGCCCCGGGGTCAGAACACCCAGGGGCACACCGGGGCGACCGGCCAGCCGAACGCGGTGGCCGCGCGGTGCAGCACGGCAGGGTCGCGCGTGGTGACCTGGCCGACGGCGGCGAGCGCGGACAGCGAGCGCCCGCCGAGGTAGGCCGCGCCGAGCTCGCGCACGTCCAGCTCGAGGTCGGGCGCGGCGTCGGTGCGCTCGACGTGCGCGCCGTGGGCGCCGTCGGCACCCACCTCGCCGGTGACCAGCCGCCACGCGCCGGCGTTGGCCGGCAGCAGGGTGTCCCGCACGCCGAGCACGACGTCCAGCGGCGCGGCGTACCGGCGGGCGGCGAGCGCCGCGGGCACGTCGAGCAGCCGCACCCAGAGGTTGTCGCTGGTGCGCGGCACCGGGCGGCGGGTGTCCGCGAGCAGCGCCAGCAGCGGGTCGTCCACCGCGAGCATGCCGGTCGTCACGGTGCTGGTGAGGTCGAGGTCGAGCAGGAACGACCACAGGCGGTGCGCGGCCGCCGCCCCGACGGCCGCCGCCGACCGGACCTGCACGGGGTACGCCGCGCCGCCGTCGGCCCAGGTCTGCGTGCGGCGCAGCACGGCGTAGGCGCGCGGCTCGCCCGCGGCGTCGTGCACGGTGACCAGGCGCGCCGGCTCGCCGCCGCGCCGCCAGGCGGCCGGGTCGGCCACGGCGGTGCGCCGCAGCGCGTCGGAGCCCCGGGCGATCCAGCCGGGGCGCCCGGTGCCGGCGGCGATCTGCAGCCGGTCCACCAGGTCCTCGTGCCGCGCGGGGTCGAGGGTCTCGAACCGGACGGTGAGGTCCGCGGAGCCGGGCACGTCGCGCAGCGCGGCGCCGCGCGCGAGGGTGAGCCGGACGTGGTCGGCGGCCGAGCCGTAGCCGAACCGGCCGTAGATCCCCGGCTCGGCGGCGAACAGCGCCGACACCGGCTCGCCGCGGCCGAGGGAGCGCTCGAGGTGCGCGTCGATCATCGTGGACAGCAGCCGGCGGCGCCGGTGGTCCGGGCGCACGCCGACCCAGGTGAGCCCGGCGCACGGGACCTCGCCACCGGGGACGGGCAGGTGGAACGCGTACGAGCCGTGCACGGCCACCAGCTCGCCGCCGTCGGTCTCCACGCCGACGGCGCGGTCCAGCGGCACGGCGAACGGCACGGCGAGGTCGGTCGCGGGGTCCCGGGCGGGCTCGGCGAAGGCCATCGCGTCGACCGCGCGGTACTCCTCGACCCGGTCGGCGGTGATCTCGGTCAGGCGGTACCCGGCGGGCGCGGTGGGGCTCATGCCCGTCATCCTGCTGGTCCGGGGCCTCCCGGTCACGTCGTTCCGCGAGGTGGACCCTCACGCGGCGGCACCTGTCGCCCCCGTCGGCCCGCTGGGTACCCTCGGCCGCGTGACGCCTCCCGCCCCGCCCGCCGCGCGGTCGCCCGCGCGGCGACGACGGGCCACGAGCCTGCTGGAGCACGTCCGGGCGTGCCTGCACCGGTACGGGCTGGGCTCGCAGCAGGCGCTCACCACGGTGCTGGTCGCGCTGACGCTCGCCGCGTCGGCCGGCATCGTGCTCGTCCGGCCGTGGGTGCCGCCGTCGACGTTCGTGCTCATCGAGCTGCTCGGGGCGTTCCTGCTGCGGATGCGGGGGATGGTGGTGCTGTGCGCCGCGATCGTCGCGCAGTTCCTCGCGATCCCGCTGGCCGGGCTCGGCGAGTTCACGCCCGGCACCTACCTGCTGCAGGGCGTGGCGATCGGGGCGCTGCTGGCGTTCGCGGCGCACCGGGAGCGCCTCGGCCTGCAGGGCGCGCCGGGGGACCTGATGATCGTCGACCTGCGGGACCGGATCGCCGCGCACGCGGTCGTGCCGCC
>JAPSIJ010000355.1 GCA_031178805.1 Cellulomonas sp.
TCAGTCGAGGGGCCCGGACCAGCCGAGGCCGAAGCCGAACGCGTAGGCGTTCCCGGCGGCGTCGACGTACGGCTCGGTGTCCTCGGGGACGTCCTCCAGCTGCGCCTCGACCGCGGCCATCGACGCGGGGAAGGCGATCGGCAGCCGGCCCCGCGGCTCGTGCAGCCCGAGCGCGACCTCGGTCAGCGCCTGGTCGCTGGTGCCGAAGCCGACGACCACGGCGTCCGCCCGCGGCTCGAACTCGGCGGGCACCGTCGGGTTGTCGGCCTTGAGGACGACGATCACCGGGATGTCCCGGCCGGAGGCCTCGACCGCCGCCACCGCCCGCTCGAACGCGTCGAGGTCCGCCTCGTTGGCGATCCGCGAGGTGTTGCCGCGGTACGAGCGGTTCTCCCGGGTGCCGTCGTCCAGCAGGTCGCCGGAGATCGACACCTCCCGGACGTGCTCGCCGTCCGCGGTGTACGGCCGGTACTGCAGGGACAGCGGGTACCACTCGTCCGCGTCGGCGTCCCGCCCGGCGGAGCTGAAGTTGTTGCCGTTGTCCGGGCTGCTCATGCCGACCAGCACCACGTCGACGTCGGACAGGTCCGGAGCCGTGTAGGCGGTCACCACCCCGTCGGCGTCCGTCTCGGCCTCGTCGGTGACGACCTCGGCGACCACCTGCTCGACGGACTCCACGTCGAGCGACGGGCCCTCGGTGTACTCGGCCTCGCCCCACACGCTGGCGAACCCGGTGTTGCTGGTGCGCGGCACGTACGCCGTGGCGTCGGCCCAGTCGCCGGCGTCGGCCTGCGCCACCGTGCCGCCGTCGTTCTTCAGCAGCACCACGGAGTCGAGCTGCGCCTGGTAGCCCGCGGTCACCTTGTCCCGGCTCGCCACGACCTCCCGGGACGCGTCGAGGTCCAGGTACGGGTCCTCGTACAGCCCCGGCTGGAACAGCATGGTGAGCACCCGGGTGCCGGTCTGCCGGAACCGGGTGTCGGCGTCCACGCCGACCTCGCCCGCCTCGTGGGCCGCCTGCCACAGGTCGTACGCCTCGAGCACCGGGCCGGCGTCGTTGTTGCCGCCGAACATGTCGTGCCCGGTGCGCAGGATCGCGAAGTGCCGCTCGGCCTCGGTGAGGTCCTCGGCGCCCCAGGCCATGTTGCCGGTGACGCCCCAGTCGGTGACCACGACGCCGTCGTAGCCGTGGTCGTCGCGGAGCAGCGCCATCCGGCCCGTGTCGTACGCCGAGCCCCTGCGGTCGACGAACAGCGGCTCACCGTCGCCGTCGAGCGCGATCGAGTAGGCCGTCATCGTCGCGGCCGAGTCCAGCGACGCGAGGAACGCCGCGGCGTGGTCGTCGAAGGCCCCGCCCGGGTAGACGCCGTACTTGCCGGCGTTGGTGTGGCCCTCGCGGCCGCCCTCGCCCGGGCCGTCGCCGGCCCAGTGCTTGATCATCGCGTTCACCGACTCGGCGCCCCAGCCGTCGGTGCCCGGGCTGCTCTGGAAGCCGGCGACGTACCCGGCGGCCAGCTCGGTGTTCAGCGCGACGTTCTCGCCGAACGTGCCGTTCACCCGCAGCCAGCGCGGGTCGGTCGCCAGGTCGATCTGCGGGCTGAGCGCCGTCGTGATGCCCAGTGCGCGGTACTCCGCCGACACCATCGTGGCGAAGTCGTCCACCGTCGCGGGGTCGAACGTCGCCGCCAGGCCCAGGTGCTCCGGCCAGCGGGAGATGTCCGCGCCGTCCGCGTTGTACGCGCCGCCGAGCTGGGCGGCCGTGCGCGGGTCCGAGCTGAAGTTCACCGGCACGTACGGCTCGTCGGCGGACGCGAGGGACTCCACGTACGCCTGCATCGCGTTCGACCAGGTGACGTTCGCGTCCACGTCGTTCGGGCCGGCGTTCAGCACGTTGCGCAGGTGCGACTCGGACAGGTACTCCCGCTGCGCGTCGGTCAGGCCGTCCGCGGGCGACCGCTCGTGCGAGCTGAACAGCATCAGCCCGGCGATCTGCTCGGTGGTCAGCTCCTCCGCGAGCGCCGCCGCCCGGGTCCGCGGGTCCTCCCGCCAGTCCTCCCACACGTCGAGGTCCCCGCTGCCGTTCATGTCCTTGAACGCGTACTCGACGCCGTCGACCTCCTCCGTCAGCAGCTCGACGCCGCTGTCCGGGCTGTACGACAGCGTCGGGCCGTCGCCGGGGTTCTCCACCACCGTGAACGTCGTCGTGCCGTCGGTGACCTCGCGGGTGGTGAAGGCGCTGCCGCCGTCGTCGCCCTCGTCGGCGTCCCCGCCCGAGCAGCCCGCGAGCGCCAGGGCCAGCCCGGCGAGCAGCGCCGTGCCCGCCACCGCCGGCCGGGTGGTGCGTCGTCCTGTCGTCGTCCTCATCGACCGTCCTCCGTCCTCCGGAGCGCGCCGCGTCGCGCACGCCGGGTGAGCCGTCGCCGGCCCCGGGGCGGGTCCGCCCGCGGGGTGCTACTGAAAAGTAGCGACGGGTCCCGACACGGCGCCGGGTCCGGTGCACGGACCGTCGGATCCGGTGCACGGACGGTCGGCCGGGGGTCTAGGGCGTCACCACGCGCGGCCGCCGACGTGGTCGGTGAGCGCCTCGAGGAACGCGCGCCGCCGGGCGCGGCTCACCGGCAGCTCGTCCCCGCCGGCGACCGTGCAGGTGGCCTGCTGGACGGCGACCACGTGCCGCAGGTTCACCAGGTAGCTGTTGTGCACCCGGAAGAAGTCCCGGCCGGCGACCTCCGCCTCGACGTTCCGGAGCGCGCCGGTGAACGCGTACTCCCGGCCGAGGGCGTGCACCTCCAGCCGGTGCCGGATGCTCCGCACGTACACGACGTCGGCCGGGTCCACCCGCGCGGTGCCGCGCGCGGTCGGCAGCATCAGGTCGTCGGACGGCCCCGACCGGCGCAGGCGGTCGAGGCCGCGGGAGAGCTCCCGGGCGAACGCCACGTACGGCACCGGCTTCACCAGGTAGTTCAGCGCGTCCACCTCGTAGCCCCGGATCGCGAACTGGGCCAGCCGCGTGATGAACACGATCAGCACCCGCTCGTCGAGCTCCCGGACCGCGCGCGCCGCGTCGAACCCGCCGACCCCCGGCATCTCGACGTCGAGGAACAGCACGTCGAGCTCCGGCCGGTACGCCTGCGTCAGCTGCGCCCCGTCGCCGAACACCCGCACGGCCAGGTCCACCCCGTGCTCGCTGCGGTACCGACCCAGGTGGCGGGTCAGCAGCTCGCGGCTGCGGACGTCGTCGTCCACGATGCCGATCTGGAACACGCGCGG
>JAPSIJ010000356.1 GCA_031178805.1 Cellulomonas sp.
CGGCGACGGCCGGTCCTACCTGTTCCTGCTCAACCACACCGGCGCCGACCGGACGGCGGTGGCGTCGGGCACGGACCTGCTCACCGGCACCGCCGTCGGCCCGGTGACCACCGTCCCGGCGGGCGGCGTGCGCGTCCTGCGCGAGCCGTCCTGACCCCCACCCCTGCGAGACCCCGGAGCACCGCGTGCAGCACCTCACCCTGTCCGACGGCTGGACCGTCACGCCCACCGCCGGCCCCGTCCCCGACGGGATCGGCACCCTGCCGGCCGCCGTGCCCGGCTGCGTGCACACCGACCTGCTCGACGCCGGCCTGATCCCGGACCCGTACCTGGACGCGAACGAGTCGGCGGTGCGCTGGCTGCACGACGCCGGCTGGCGGTACGAGCGCGCCCTCGCGCTCGCCCCGGCGGCCGCCGGCGAGCGGGTGGACCTCGTGCTCGACGGCGTGGACACCGTGGGCACCGTCGCCCTCGGCGGCCGGGTGCTCGGCACCACGGCGAACATGCACCGGTCGTACCGGTACGACGTCCGCGACCTCGCCGACGGCACGGAGCGGCCGCTGACCGTCGACCTGCGGTCCGCCACCGCGTACGCCGACGAGCTGCGCGACGCGCTCGGCGACCGGCCGTCCGCGTACAGCCCGGTGCCGTTCAACTTCGTCCGGAAGATGGCCTGCTCCTTCGGCTGGGACTGGGGCCCGGACCTGCGCACCGCGGGGCTGTGGCGGCCGGTGCGCGTCGAGCGGTGGTCCGTCGCGCGGCTGGCGCGCGTCCGCCCGCTCGTCACGCTCGACGCCGACGGCACCGGGCGGGTGGCGGTGCACGTGGACGTCGAGCGCTCCGGCCTCGCCCCCGCGGGTCCGCTGACCCTGCGCGCGGCGGTGCACGGCGCCACGGCCGAGGTCGTGGTGCCCGCCGACGCCGCGTCCGCCGTCGTGGAGCTCGCCGTGCCGGACGCGCCCGTGTGGTGGCCCGCCGGGCACGGCGCCCAGCCGCTGGCCGACCTGGACGTGGCGCTGGTCGCGGGGGGCGGGGACGGCGACGACGGCGGGGCCGGCGGCGCGCTGCACACCTGGCACCGCCGGATCGGGTTCCGCAGCGTCGTCCTCGACACCGCCGACGACGAGCACGGCACCCGGTTCACGATCGTGGTCAACGGGCGGCCGGTCGAGGTGCGCGGGGCGAACTGGATCCCCGACGACCACCTCGTCACCCGGATCACCCGCGAGCGCCTGGACCGGCGGCTCGACCAGGCCCTCGGCGCGCACCTCAACCTGCTGCGGGTGTGGGGCGGCGGCCTGTACGAGTCCGAGGACTTCTACACCGCCTGCGACGAGCGCGGCCTGCTGGTCTGGCAGGACTTCCTGCTGGCGTGCGCCGCGTACCCCGAGGAGGAGCCGCTGCGCTCCGAGATCGAGGCGGAGGCGCGGGAGAACGTCGTGCGCCTCATGCCGCACCCGTCGCTCGTGCTGTGGAACGGCGGCAACGAGAACGTCTGGGGCCACGAGGACTGGGGCTGGAAGGAGCGGCTCGCCGGCGCCACGTGGGGCCGGTGGTACGCCGAGGAGCTGTTCCCCGCCGTGCTCGCCGAGCTCGACCCCACCCGGCCGTACGCCACCAACAGCCCGTTCACCCCGCGCCGCGACCCCGCCGACGTGCACCCCAACGACCCCGACCGCGGCAGCCACCACCAGTGGGAGGTGTGGAACCGGGTGGACTACACCGCCTACCGCTCCGAGATCCCGCGGTTCTGCTCCGAGTTCGGCTACCAGGGCCCGCCCGCCTGGCGGACCCTCACCGAGTCCGTGCACGCCGCGGACGGCGGGCCGCTCGCCGACGCGCCGGTGCCGCAGGAGGACCCGGTGTTCCTCGTGCACCAGAAGGCCGACGACGGCAACGGCAAGCTCGACCGCGGCATGGCGCCGCACGTCGGCGCGCCCCGCGACTTCGCCGACTGGCACTGGGCCACCCAGCTCACCCAGGCGCGCGCCGTCCGGCACGCCGTCGAGCACTACCGGTCCTGGTGGCCGCGCACCGCCGGCTGGATCGTCTGGCAGCTCAACGACTGCTGGCCCGTCACCTCCTGGGCCGCCGTGGACTCCGCCGAGCGCCCCAAGCCGCTGTGGTTCGCCCTGCGGGCCGCGAGCGCCCCGCGCGCCGCGTTCCTCGTCGAGCGGGACGGCGCCCTGGCGCTCGCCGCCACCAACGACACCGACGAGCCGTGGACGACCACCGCCGACCTGCGGCGCGAGTCGCTGCTGGGCGTCGTCGCGGCCGCCGGGCGGGTCGAGGTGGACGTGCCGCCGCGCTCCGTGCGCGTGCTGCCCGTCCCGGGCGACGTCGCCACCCCGCAGGACCCCGCCCGCGAGGTGGTCGTCGCCCGCCTCGGCACCGGCGCGGACGCCCGCGTCGCCACGCACGCGTTCGTCGAGGACGTCGAGCTGCGGCTCGACCCCGACGCGCTGCTCGCCACCGCGGCGCGCGAGCCCGGCGGCTACCGGGTCGACGTCGCCGCGCGGTCCTACGCCGCCGACATCGCCCTGCACGTCGACCGGCTCGCCGCCGACGCCGTCGTGGACGACGCCCTCGTCACCCTGCCCGCCGGCGAGCGCGTCACCTTCCACGTCCGCACCGCCGCCGTGCTCGACCTCGCCGCGCTCGTCGCCGCACCCGTGCTGCGGTCGGCCAACGACCTGCGCGCCGTCCCGCAGCGCGAACCCGCGCCCGCGGACCCGGCCGGCGCCGCGCCCGCGCTCGAGGAGGTCCGGTGACCGGCCCGCACCGCGACGCGCCGGGCGACCGGCGGCAGTTCCCCCGGGACTTCCTCTGGGGCGCCGCCACCGCCGCCTACCAGGTGGAGGGCGCCGTCGCCGAGGACGGCCGCGGCCCGTCGATCTGGGACACCTTCGCCCGCACCCCCGGCGCGGTGCTGCGGGGCGACACCGGCGACGTGGCCACCGACCACTACCACCGCGTCGAGGAGGACGTCGCCCTGATGGCCGATCTCGGCCTGGGCGCCTACCGGTTCTCCGTGGCCTGGCCGCGCGTGCAGCCCACGGGCCGCGGGCCCGCCGAGCAGCGGGGGCTCGACTTCTACCGCCGGCTCACCGACCGGCTGCTCGACCGCGGCATCGCCCCCGTCGTCACCCTGTACCACTGGGACCTCCCCCAGCCGCTGCAGGACGCCGGCGGCTGGCCCGCCCGCGACACCGCCTGGCGGTTCGCCGAGTACGCCGGCCTGGTCGCCGACGCGCTCGGCGACC
>JAPSIJ010000029.1 GCA_031178805.1 Cellulomonas sp.
GCGGGTCGACCGGCCGGTCGCGGTCGACCGCGAGGAGCCCGACCGGCAGCACGGCCACCGGGAGCACCATCAGCAGCTGGGCCGACGGCCGCCGGGACCGCGGCGCGCCGTCGGGCGTCCCCAGCAGGGTCATGGAGGGGTGCAGGGCGGCGAGCGCGAACATCATCATGTTGACCACGCCCATCGGCGCGACGGACGCGTCCAGCGCCGCGGCGCGCTGGCCGTTGACGGTGCACAGCAGGTCGTACGCCAGCGACCCGAACGCGCCCACCAGGATCAGCACGAGGGCGGGCACGAGCCGGGCGCGCGACAGCAGCAGCCACAGCAGGACGCCGATCAGCGCCAGGTCCAGCACCGGGGTGTACCGCACCAGCCACGACCCGCCGCCCGGCCCCGCCGCGAGCCCGAGCAGCAGGAGCTCCAGCGCGAACAGCCCCGTGACGACGACCAGGATCGTCATGTCCAGGACCCGGCCGGCCGACCGGCTCCGCCGGGAGCCGTCGCGCAGCAGGCTCGGCAGCGCGGCCGCGGCGCACAGCTGCCCGGCCGTGGTCGCCACCGCCGTCACCGTGGTCTGCGTGCCCGCGAGCAGCGTCGCCGTGCTGCTGACGGCGATCAGCGCGACGAACGTCGTCGTCATGACCCAGGGGAGCAGCCGGGACGGCCGGTGCCGCAGGACGCCGACGGCCATCAGCGCCGCCGCCACCCAGTTGGAGCCGACGAGCAGCGCCGGCCGCGCCTCCGGGACGACGAGCGCGGCCCCCGCGGCGGCGGCCACGAGCGCCACCTGCACCGTCAGGCGCATCGGACCACCTTCCTCGGTGCGGACGTGCTCTCCCGCTTCGTCCCATCGGCCGGGACGTCGGCGCAGGCAAGCGTTCCACCGGGTGAAGTGCCCCCAGCGACCGCGCCCGAGACACCACCACGGCGCAATCGATCGCGTGCGCCGTGGTGGTGTCTCGTGCGCCCTCGTGGGGGCTAGCGCAGACGGAACGTGCCGGCGGCCACCGCCGCCGCGACGGTGCGGACCGTGTCCGCCGGGGACTGGGCGGCGGTGTCGAGGGCGTGCGGCTCCAGCGGGCCCAGGTCGGCGAACTGCGACCACATCGCGCGGACCGGCTCCGCGGCGACCAGCGCGCCGGGGTCCGTCCGGGCCTGCGCGCGGCGCAGCGTGGTGGCGAGCGGCGGGCGGAGCACGACGTAGTGCACCTCCGGCCCGCCCTCCGGTCCGCCCGCCGTGCCGCCGCCCGCCAGCGCGGACCGGACGTGGTCCAGCAGCCACGGCCCGACGACCGCGTCGACCACGACGGTGTAGCCGCCGTCGGCGTAGGCGCGCGCGGCGGCCCCGACCGCGGCGAGCACCGTCCGGTTCTGCGCGTCGGCCTCGGGCCGGTACGGCGGGACCCCGCCGGCGACGACGGCGCGCCAGAAGTCGTCCCCGTGCAGGTGCACGCCGTGCCGGTAGGTGCCGGCGAGCCCGCGGGCGGTCGTCGTCTTGCCCGCGCCCGGCGGCCCGCTGAGCAGCACGACCGGCGCGGGTGTCATGCGCGCCTCGCGAGGGCGCACGAGACGCGACGACGGCGCAGCAGATCTCGTGCGCCGTGGTGGTGTCTCGTGCGCCGTGGTGTCACGGGCGGCAGGGGGTGACGTCGCCGGCCTCGTGGACCCACGCCGGCAGGTCGGCGCGGAAGGCCTCCGCGACGGCCGGGTCGCCGCTGAGCGACCACTGCACCACGCCGTCGACCTCGGTCTCGTGCTTGTCCCAGTCGAACCAGTTGACCAGCCGCAGCGCCGGCACGCGCTCGTGCACGTCGTCGGCGAGC
The DNA here is from genome assembly GCA_031178805.1 of Cellulomonas sp. Taxonomy (GTDB): domain Bacteria; phylum Actinomycetota; class Actinomycetes; order Actinomycetales; family Cellulomonadaceae; genus Cellulomonas. The sequence goes on from JAPSIJ010000029.1 coordinate 1,824, forward strand.
ACCTGCTGCCACCAGGCCTGCTTGATCGCCAGCGCGGTCGCGGCGTCCGCCCCGGCGGTGACGAACGCGGCGGTCTCCGGGATGGCGAGCGGCTTGCCGCGGGACTGCGCGTAGTCGGCGGCGAAGTCGGGCAGCGCGGAGTCGTCGCCACCGGTCCCGGCGTAGGTGCCGGTCAGCTGGTCGACGAACTTCGTGGGCTCGGGCACGACGTCCTCGCCCCACGGGTACACCTCGCCCCAGTGGTACAGCGACATACCGATCCAGTCGACCGCGTCGTCCCCGGGGTAGTACGGCGCGTACGGGTCGTCGGCGCCGGTCAGCGTGCCGTCGCCGTCGGTGTCCAGCAGCGCGAAGGCGGGCGTGCCGGGCTGCGCCTCGTGCTCCCCGCCGGAGAACGGGTAGCCGCCGCCGTAGTTCGGCGCCCAGAGCGTCTGCGTGCCGGGGGCGTCGGCGTGCACGGCCGCCGCGACCCGGCGGAACGTCTCCACGTACTCCGCCGGCTGCTGGCCCCAGGCGTACCAGGAGCCGTTCATCTCGTGCGCGAACCGCAGCAGCACGGGCACGCCGGTGCCGTTGATCTCCGCCAGCAGGTCGACCACGTCCGCGACGACCGTGTCGGTCACGGCCGCGAGCCCCTCGCGCGGCTCCAGCGTGAGCACCAGCACGCCGCCGGCCTGCGCCACCTGCTGCGCCGCGGCGCGGACGTTCTGCAGGTCGGTGTCGTCCATCGGCACGTCGCTGAACGACACGGCGGCCGCGGGCGCCAGCTGCGTGGCCTCGGTGAACTGCGCGAGCGTCTCCTGCCCCCAGTCCGGGTTCACGCCGAGGGCGACGCCGTCCGCGGGGAACGCGTCCGACGGCAGGACCGCCGTGCAGGGCGCCGGGGACGGCGACGCGGCGCCGCCGGTGGTGCCGTCGGCCGGGGCGGTGCACCCGGCGGCGAGCAGCGCGACGCCGACGCCCGCCGTGACGAGACCGGTGCTGCGGGGACGGGGACTGCGGGACACGGGGCTCCTCACGCGTCGGGGCGCGGCGGACCAGGCCGGGCCGCCACCGACGACAGGGTCGCACGGCGGGCGCCGTGCCGCGTGCCGCGGCGTGCCCGCCGCGGGGTGGCTCAGGCCGTGACCGGCGCCACGCCGAGCTCGGCCAGCAGCGCGAGCACCCGGCCGCGGATCTCGTCGCGGATCGGCCGCACGGCCTCGATGCCCTGGCCGGCGGGGTCGGCGAGGTCCCAGTCCTCGTACCGCTTGCCGGGGAACACCGGGCAGACGTCGCCGCAGCCCATCGTGATGACGACGTCGGACGCCTGGACGGCCTCGGTGGTGAGCACCTTCGGGCGCTCGGCGCGGATGTCGATGCCCTCCTCGAGCATCGCGGCCACCGCCACCGGGTTGATCTGCTCGGCGGGCAGCGACCCGGCGGAGCGCACCTCGACCGCCCCGCCGGACAGGGCGCGCAGGTAGCCCGCGGCCATCTGGGACCGTCCGGCGTTGTGCACGCAGACGAACAGGGCGGACGGGGACGACGGCGTGGTCTCGGTCACGGGTGGCTCCTCGGTGGCAGGGGCCGCGTCCTCGCCGGACGCGTCGCGGGTCATCGTCGCAGACGGGGCGGCCCCGCCGGGCGCGGGGCCCGCGCCCGTGCGGCTCAGGCCAGGTGCGAGGAGGACATCGCCCGGTCCGCCGTCACGCGGAGCACCACGCGCTCGGGGTCGTGCTCCCGGTGACGGTAGCGCTCGCCGTACCGGCGCAGCGCGTCGGCGATCTCGTCGGGGTCCTCGACGACCTCGACGGTGCCCTCGAGGGTGAGCCAGCGGCGGCCGTCGACCTGGCAGAGCGCGGCGCGGCCGAGCGGCTCGCCGGGCGCGCGCCGGGCGTTCGCGACCTTCGCGGTGCGGCGGCGCGTCGTGATCCGGGCGACCCCCGCGTCGGCGTCCCACGTGAACGCGACCGGCACCACGTGCGGGGTGCCGTCGGCGCGCAGCGTGGTCAGGGTCGCGAGGTGCCGGTCGGTGACGAACTGCAGCCGGGCGGGGGAGAGGCGGAGCACCCGGCGAGCGTACGCGGCCCCCGGCGGACCGACGGCGGCCGGCGCCCGGCCCCCGGCGGACCGACGGCGGCCGGCGCCCGGCCCCCGACGCCGCCACGACGCCCTCGCCGCGGACCCGGGCGTCGTCAGTCGGCCGCGTCCGGCGGCCACACCACCCGGAACCGCTCGAGGACGATCTCGTCCGTCTCGCTCCACACCGCGCCGCGGGCCGCGCACGTGCGCTCCCAGTAGCGGCGGTGCTCCTCGCGCCAGCTGCGCAGGCTGCGGTCGTCTTCGCCCTCGTCGAAGGCGAAGTCGGCGTCCACCTCGCGGAAGGTCGCGATCCGGAGCTCGGTCGTGCGCAGGACGAGCACCGGCGCCCAGCGGCCGTCGCAGGCGACCCAGTGCGCACCGACCCGCGGCAGCGGGTCGCCGCGCTGCGCGAACTCCGCGACCAGCTCGGCGGTCGCCCGCTTGGCGCCGTACCGCACCACGCCCAGCAGCTCGTCGGCGAGCTCGACCGAGTCGCCGAACCGGTCGACGACGTACTCGTCGCCCGCGGCGACGGCCTCCGGGTGCGCGGCGACGTACTCGTGCCAGAGCGCGGCGGCCGCCGTGGTGTCGAGCGGGCCGGGGGGTGTGCGGGGGCGGGACGGGGTGGTCACCGACGCATCCTCGCAGCCCGGCGCCGCCGGGTCGGCGCTACGGGACGACGGTCAGGCGCGGCAGGACGTGCGTCTCGGCGAGCAGCCGCAGCACGAACGGCGACGCGCCGGTGCAGACGAGCCGGCCGCCCGTGAGCTCGCGCGCCACGGCGAGGCGAGCGACCAGCCCGATGGCCGCCGCGTCGAGGAACGTCACGCCGCTCAGGTCGAGGCCCCGGGTCCACCCGGGTGCCCCCGGCGGCGTCCCGCGCGTGAACACGCCGACCACGTCGTGGTCGACCTCCCCGGTCAGCACGAGCGTGGTCGGGTCGGTCGCGTGGACGGCGATCCGGCCGGCGGACTCGGTGGGCGGCACCCTGCACCCATCGGCCTCCCGGGCGGGCGCACGAGGGCCTGCGCCGCCTTTCACCCGCGGTGCGGGGGCGGGGGACGGCGGAGGCGGGGCGTCTGGACAGGGCTCGGCGGGGTCCGGGATGCTCCCGTCATGACGGGTCCTGCGGGGGAGCTGGTCGGCCGCGCCGGGGAGCTCGCCCGGATCGGCGCGGTCGTGCGGGGGGCGCGCGACGGGACGGGCGGCGCGCTGCTGGTGCGCGGCGAGCCGGGCATCGGCAAGACGGCGCTGCTCCGGGCCGCCGCCGACGCGGCGGCGGGGTGCCAGGTGCTGCAGGTCACGGGGTACGACGCCGAGCACGCCTTCTCCTACGCCGCCCTCGACCGCCTGCTCCGGCCGCTGCGGGGGCTGCTGGACGAGCTGCCCGCCCACCACTGCGGAGCGCTGCGCCGGGTCCTGGACCAGGAGGACCGGCCGCAGCCGGAGCCGTACCTGGTCGGGCTCGCCACGCTCGAGCTGCTGGCGCGGGCCGGGCGCGGCGGCGCCGTGCTGTGCCTGGTGGACGACGCGCACCTGCTCGACCACGAGTCGCTGACGGTCCTGACCTTCGTCGCGCGGCGCCTCGTCGCCGAGCCGGTGGCCGTGGTGCTGGCCGCCCGTGCCGGCGAGGCGGCCGTGGCGGCCGCGGGAGCGGGCATCACGACGCTGGACGTCCCCGGCCTGGGCCCGGGGGCCGCCACCGCGCTGCTGCGCGCGTCGCTGCGGGCGCCGGTCGACCCGCTGATCGCGACGCGCGTCGCCGCGGCGACGGGCGGCAACCCGCTCGCGCTGATCGACCTGGCCGACGACCTGACGGCCCGCGCCGTGACCCGCGCCGGGCTCGACGACGGCCCCGTGCCGATCGGCCGGCACCTCGAGGCGCGCTACGCGGGGCTCGTCGCCGGTCTGCCCGCCCCCGCGCGGCTGTGGCTGCTCGTGGCCGCCGCCGCCTCGGCCGAGGACCTGCCCCTGGTCGACGCCGCCTGCCGCGCGATGGGCCTGCCCGACGGGGCCGCGGTCCCCGCGGAGGACGCCGGACTCGTCGACCTCGCGCCGGCCCTCCGGTTCCGGCACCCGCTCGTGCGGGCGGCCGCGTACGCCGGGGCCACCGGCCGGCAGCGCCGGTCCGCGCACGCCGCCCTGTCCGCGGCGGCGGAGGAGGCCGGCCGGGCGGAGCCCGCCGCCTGGCACGGCGCGAAGGCCGTGCTCGGCACCGACGCCCTCGCCGCCGACCGGCTCGAGCGGGTCGCCGCCCTGGCCGCCGGGCGGGGCGGCCACCTCTCGCGCGCGCGGGTGCTCGCCCGGGCGGCCGAGCTCACCCCCGCGGGGCCGGCCCGGGCCGACCGGCAGATCGCCGCGGCGAACGCCGCGGTGCTGGCCGGGGCCGCGCACCTGGCCACCGAGCTGCTGGACCAGGTGGACGACGCGGTGCTCGGTCCCGTCGCCCGCGGCCGGGCGCTCGCGAACCGGGCGAAGGCGGGGGTGTTCGTGGGCGCGCACGACGTCGTCGTGCGCGCGACCGCGGACCTGCTCCGCGCCGCCGAGCTGTTCCGCGGGCACGACGAGGAGCGCGAGGAGCGCGCGCTGCTGCTGGCGTTCGACTACGCGCTCTCGGCCGAGGGGCTGTCCCGGGGTGCCACGCTGCGCGAGCTCGGCGAGCGGCTCCGTGCCGGGGCGGCCGGACGCGACGGGCCCGCCGGCGCCGTGCTGGCGGCCCTGGGGGCGCTCGTGCTCGACCCGTTCGCGCAGGCGGTGCCGGCGCTGCGCCGGGGGCTCGACGGCATCCGGGGCGTCACCGGGCCGGAGGCCGTCCGCTACCACCTCGCCGGCGTCGCGCTGTCGACGGCGCTGTGGGACGTGGCCGCGCGCCGGGAGGCCGTCGCGCGGGCGGCGCGGACCGCCCGCGACGCCGGAGCGCTCCGCGACCTCGACGCGGTCCTGTGGACGGGGTCCGTCGCGGAGCTCACCGGGGGCACGCCGCGCCGCTCGCGGGAGCTGATCGAGCAGGTCCGGGAGCTCCGGCAGGCCATCGGCTACCCCGCGGAGCACGTCGGCAACGCCGCGCTGCTGGCCTGGTCCGGAGCCCCGCGCGACCGGGTCGAGGCGGTGGCCCGGGAGGCGGCGTCCGCCGGCTTCGGTGCCGTCACCTCCAGCGCCACGACCGCGCTCGCCGTCCGCGACGTCGCCCGTGGGCGCTACCGCGAGGCGTTCGCCGTCCTGCACGCCGCCCTGGCGGACCCGTTCCTGCACGTCACGCCGGTGCTGCTCCCCGACTACGTCGAGGCGGCGGTCCGCAGTGGGCACCGCGCGGAGGCGGTGCGCGCCGCCGACGAGCTGGCGGCCCGGGCGGCGGCGAGCGGGTCGGGCTGGGCCCGCGGCCTGGCGCTGCGGTGCCAGGCGCTCGTCGCAGAGGGCGCCCGGGCGGGCGGGCTGTACGTCGCGTCGGTCACGCTGCTGGGGGAGGCGGGCACGGAGGTCGACGGCGCACGGTCCCGGCTGCTGCACGGGGAGTGGCTGCGTCGCACGCGGCGGCGCGCCGAGGCGCGCGAGGAGCTGCAGCGGGCCGCGGCCGGCTTCCGGGCGACGGAGGCCCCGGCGTTCCTCGAGCGCGCCGCGGCCGAGCTCGCCGCGCTCGGGGTGCACGACGAGGGCGCCGGCGCCGAGGGCACCGGCGCCGCGGTGGGCGCCGCGCTCACGCCGCGGGAGGACGCGGTCGCGCGGATGGCGGCACGCGGCGACACCAACGCCGAGATCGCCGCGGCCCTGTTCATCTCTACCCACACGGTCGACTACCACCTGCGGAAGGTGTTCGCGAAGCTCACCATCACGTCCCGCCGGCAGCTGCGGGAGCTGGTGGCGGGGTGAGCCCGGCCGGCTGAGCCCGGCCGGCTGAGTCGCGGGGCTGCGCGCGACGGACTACGTGGCGCGCGTGGTCCGCGGTGCCGGGGGGCTGCGGGAGGTTCGTGGGGCACGACCCACCGACCGCACGTGAGGAGCACCCGATGCCGCACATCACCACCGAGGACGGCGCCCAGGTCTTCTACAAGGACTGGGGTGCCGACGGACCGCCCGTCGTGCTGAGCCACGGCTGGCCCCTGAACGCCGACGCCTGGGACGCCGCCGCGCTGTTCCTCGCGGAGCACGGGCACCGCGTCGTCGCGCACGACCGCCGCGGCCACGGCCGGTCCAGCCAGACCTGGCACGGGAACGAGATGGACACGTACGCCGACGACCTGGCGGCGCTGCTGGAGCACCTGGACCTGCGCGACGTCACCCTCGTCGGCCACTCCACCGGCGGGGGAGAGGTGGTCCGCTACGTCCGCCGCCACGGCAGCGGGCGGGTCGCGCGGCTGGTGCTCGTGTCCGCGGTGCCGCCGTTCATGCTGCAGACGGCGGACAACCCGGCCGGGCTGCCCGTCGCCGTGTTCGACCAGCTCCGCGCCGGGGAGCGCGCCGACCGCTCCCAGCTCTACCGCGACCTGGCCGACGGCCCGTTCTTCGGCCACAACCGCCGCCACGACGTGTCGCAGGGCCTCCGCGACGCCTTCTGGCTGCAGGGCACCTCCAGCGGGCACCGGGCCGCCCACGAGTGCATCGCCGCGTTCTCCGCCACCGACTTCCGCCCCGACCTCGCGGCCGTCGACGTGCCGACCCTGGTGATCCACGGCGACGACGACCAGATCGTGCCCTTCCCCGTCGGCGGCGAGCGGACGGCCGCGCTCGTCGCCGACGCGAAGCTCCTGGTCTACGCCGGCAGCGGGCACGCCCTGCCGGACACCGACCGCGACCGCCTGCACGCCGACCTGCTCGCCTTCATCGAGTCCTGAGGAGCCACCATGACCACCACCCGGCCCGACACCGTCGTGCTCGTGCACGGCCTCTGGATGACCCCCCGCAGCTGGGAGCACTGGGTCGCCCACTACGAGCGGCGCGGACTGCGCGTCCTCACCCCGGCCTACCCCGGGTTCGAGATCGAGGTGGAGGCGCTGCGCGCGCACCCGGAGGTGATCGCCGGCCTCACCGTCCCCGAGACGGTCGACCACCTGGCCGCCGTGGTGGAGGCGCTCGACCGTCCGCCGCTGATCATCGGGCACTCGTTCGGCGGGACGCTGACGCAGCTGCTGCTCGCCCGCGGTCTCGGCGCGGCGGGGGTCGTCATCGACTCCGCGCCGACCGAGGGCGTGCGGGTCACCCCGCTGTCGCAGGCGCGGTCGCTGTTCCCCGCGCTGAAGAGCCCGGCGAACCGCAGGCGGGCCGTCGCCTTCAGCCCGGAGGAGTTCCACTACGCGTTCGCCAACACGCTCAGCGCCGAGGACTCCCGCGCGGCGTGGGAGCGGTACGCGATCGGGGCGCCCGGGGACTGGATCTGGGCCTACGGCCTGCTCGCCAACGTCACGCCGGGGCACCAGGCCACCTGGGTCGACTACGCGGTGGACCGGGCACCCCTGCTGTTCCTCGCCGGGGAGCGCGACCACATCATGCCGCCGGCCGTGAACAAGGCGAACGCGAGGCGGTGGTCGCGGTCCCCGGCGCTCACCGAGTACGAGGAGCTCGCCGGGCGGGACCACTGGACGTGCGCGGCCCCCGGGTGGGAGGCGGTGGCGGACCGTGCGCTGGACTGGGCGCTCGAGCACGCCCGGCCCGTCGGGGACCGCCGGGTGCTCGGCGCCTGAGCAGACGGCCGCGGGCCCCGGCGACGGGGCCCGCGGCTAGCTGCCGCGCCCGTCGTCCTCCGGCGGGTCGGCCACGACCGTGGCGCTGGACTGCTCGGACTCGCCGCCGCCCTGCTCGACCCGCTCGCGCGCGAGCCCCTGCTCCCCGGTGCGCTCGGACTCCCAGTCGAAGAACCCGGGCTTCGGCTCGACGTGGTCCATGGCCGCGACCTCGGGGTGGTGCAGGTCGAACGCCGGGCGCTCGGAGCGGATGCGGGGCAGCGACGTGAAGTTGTGCCGCGGCGGCGGGCAGGACGTCGCCCACTCCAGCGACTGCCCGAAGCCCCACGGGTCGTCGACGGTCACCTTCGGCGCGCGCCGCCAGGTGACGTACACGTTCCACAGGAACGGCAGCGTGGACACCCCCAGCAGCATCGCCCCGATGGTGGAGACCTGGTGCATCCAGGTCACGCCGTCGTCGGGGGAGTAGTCCGCGTACCGCCGCGGCATGCCGCGCGCGCCGAGCCAGTGCTGGATGAGGAAGGTCATGTGGAAGCCGACGAACAGCAGCCAGAAGTGGATCTTGCCCAGGCGCTCGTTGAGCATCCGCCCGGTCATCTTGGGCCACCAGTAGTACAGGCCGGCGAAGAACATGAACACCACGGTGCCGAAGACCACGTAGTGGAAGTGGGCGACCACGAAGTAGGTGTCGTGGATGTGGAAGTCCAGGGCCGGGCTGGACAGGATGATCCCGGTCAGGCCGCCGAACAGGAACGTGGTCATGAACCCGATGGTCCAGAGCATGGGCGTCTCGAACGTGAGCTTGCCGCGCCACATCGTGCCGATCCAGTTGAAGAACTTCACGCCCGTGGGGACCGCGATCAGCATGGTCATCATGGCGAAGAACGGCAGCAGCACCGCTCCCGTCGCGTACATGTGGTGCGCCCAGACCGTCACGGACAGCGCACCGATCGCGATCGCCGCGTAGATCAGGCCCTTGTAGCCGAACACCGGCTTGCGGCTGAACACCGGCAGGATCTCGGTCGCGATGCCGAAGAACGGCAGGGCGATGATGTAGACCTCCGGGTGCCCGAAGAACCAGAACAGGTGCAGCCAGAGGATGGCGCCGCCGTTCTCGGGGTTGAACACCTGCGCGCCGAGCCGGCGGTCCGCACCGAGGGCGAACAGCGCGGCGGCCAGCGGCGGGAACGCCATCAGCACCAGCAGGCTCGTGACGAGCGAGTTCCAGGTGAAGATCGGCATCCGGAACATCGTCATGCCGGGCGCGCGCATCGTGACGATCGTGGTGATGAAGTTGACCGCACCGAGGATCGTGCCGAAGCCCGTCATCGCCAGGCCGAACACCCACAGGTCCCCGCCGGGCCCGGGCGAGTAGACAGAGTTCGACAGCGGGGCGGTGGCGAACCAGCCGAACGAGGCGGCGCCCTGCGGGGTGAGGATGCCCCCCGCGGCGATGAGCCCGCCGAACAGGTACAGCCAGTAGGAGAACGCGTTCAGCCGCGGGAAGGCGACGTCGGGGGCGCCGATCTGCAGCGGCAGGATGATGTTCGCGAAGCCCGAGAACACGGGCGTGGCGAACAGCAGCAGCATGATCGTGCCGTGCATCGTGAAGAGCTGGTTGTACTGCTCCTTGCTCTGCACGATCTGGATGCCCGGCTCGAACAGCTCCGCGCGGACGAGCAGCGCCATCACGCCCGCGAGCAGGAACCAGGCGAAGGCGGTGATCAGGTACAGGTAGCCGATCGTCTTGTGGTCCGTCGTCGTGACCCACCGCACGACCGTGCGGCCCAGCGTCCGGCGAGCGGGCGCCAGGCCCGGGACGGCCTCCGCCGTGGCGACCATCAGCGGGCTCCCTGCCGCGTCGCGGCGCCGCGCGCGACCCCGCACCGGCCGAGGTGCTCCGCGGCCGCGCCGCTGGTGTGATCCTGCATCGCACCGACCCCCTCGGGCGGTAGCGTCGTCCGCCCAGGCCCAGAGCGGTGGTGGTGCTGCGCGTCCCGGGGGACGCGGGCGGGGAGCGGACGACGCGCCCCGCGAGCCCCGAGTCTGCCACCCGCGCGCCGGGAGCGACAGCGGGACGGCGCCCCGTTCCCGGGCCCGCGCTCAGCCCACGCCGTGCTGCTGCAGCCAGAGCTCGAGGACGCCGATCTGCCACAGCGGGTTCACCCCGGTGCGGGTGCGGAACCCGTCGGGGTCCGCGCGCAGCCGGTCGACCGCCTCCTGCCGGAACACACCCCGCTCCCGGGCGGCGCGGGAACCCAGCGCGTCCTGCACGAGGTCGAGCACCGGCCCGTCGAGGTGCGTGACGGCGGGGACCGGGAAGTAGCCCTTCGGCCGGTCCACGACGGAGGCCGGCACCAGGCGGCGCGCCACCGCGCGCAGCACGCCCTTCCCCCCGCCGCCCGCCTTGAGCTCCGGCGGGCACGCGGCGGCGAGCTCGACGAGCTCGTGGTCGAGGAACGGCTCGCGCGCCTCGACGCCCCACGCCATCGACATGCTGTCGACCCGCATCAGCGGGTCGTCGACCAGCATCACCTCGGTGTCCAGCCGCAGCGCCGCGTCGAGGGCGGTGGTGGCGCCGGGGCGCGCCGTGTGCGCGTCGACCACGGCGCGGGACGGGTCCCCGGCCGGCAGCCACTCGGGCTGCAGCAGCTGCTTGAGGTCGGAGGCGTCGCGGTCGAGGTAGTGCTGGACGTACGTGTCCGCGGCGTCCGCCCGGTCGACGTCCAGCAGCGGCGGGTGCCACCGGTAGCCGCCGAACACCTCGTCCGCGCCCTGCCCGGTCTGCACGACGCGCACGTGCGGCGCGACCTCCCGGGACAGCAGGTCGAACGCGACGGCGTCGTGGCTCACCATCGGCTCGGACATGGCGCCGACGGTGTGCGGCAGCAGGTCGACCAGCTCGCCCGCCGACACGCGGATGCGGTGGTGGTCCGTGCCGAACCGGCGGGCGACCGCGTCGGAGTAGGCGAACTCGTCGCCGGCGGTGCCGGCGACGTCCTCGAACCCCACGGAGAAGGTCTGCACCCCCGCCTGCCCCTGCGCGGCCAGCAGCGCCACCACCAGGCTGGAGTCGATCCCGCCGGACAGCAGCACGCCGACGCCGACGTCCGCGACCATGCGGCGGGCGACCGCCCGGCCCAGCGCCTCCTGCACGGCGTCCGCCCAGTCGGCGGCGGACCAGCCGCGGTGCTCCGGCCGGCGCTCGTAGGCGGGGGACCAGTAGACGCGGTCGCGCGCGGTGCCGTCCGGCTCGACGACCGGCACGGTCGCGGGCGGGAGCTTCTCGGCGCCGCGCAGGACGGTGCGCGGCGCGGGTCCGACCGCCCGCCAGCTGAGGAAGTGGTGCAGCCCGACCGGGTCCACGCCGGTGTCGAACCCGCCGGCCGCGACCAGCGCCGGCAGCGTCGACGCGAACCGGAGCCGGCCCGGGGTGCGCGCCAGGTACAGCGGCTTCACGCCCAGCCGGTCCCGGACGAGCACCACCCGTCCCGACTCCCGCTCCACCAGGACGGCGGCGAACATGCCCTGCAGGTGCTCCGCGAACCGCTCGCCCCACCGGTGGTAGGCCGCGAGCAGCACCTCGGTGTCGCAGGTGGAGCGGAACCGGTACCCGGCGGCGGCGAGCTCGGCCCGCAGCTCGCGGTAGTTGTAGATCATCCCGTTGTAGACGCCCACCAGCCCGAGGTCGTCCGCCGCGAACGGCTGGGCCCCGGCCTCGCTGCGGTCCACGATCGCGAGCCGGCGGTGCC
>JAPSIJ010000030.1 GCA_031178805.1 Cellulomonas sp.
GGCCGCTGCTGGTGTTCGTCGTCGGCCTGTTCCTGGCGATCATCCTGATGGCGCGCAAGGTCAAGGGCGCCATCCTCATCGCCATCGTGACGTCCACGGTGCTCGCGGTGGTCGTCGAGGCGATCGCCAAGGTCGGCGGCCAGACCGACGAGACCGGCGCCGTGGTCAACCCCGGCGGCTGGGAGCTCAACGTCCCGGCCCTGCCGGACAGCGTCGTCGCCGCCCCGGACTTCTCGCTGCTCGGCCAGTTCTCGCTGTTCGGCTCGATCGAGAAGATCGGGATCGTCGCCGTCGTCCTGCTGGTGTTCTCGGTGATGATCGCCGACTTCTTCGACACCATGGGCACGATGGTCGCCGTCGGCGGCGAGGCCGGCCTGCTCGACAAGGGCGGCAACCCGCCGCGCACCAAGCAGATCCTCGTGGTCGACTCCCTGGCCGCCGCGGCCGGCGGCGTCGGCTCCGTGTCGTCCAACACCTCGTACGTCGAGTCCGCCGCGGGCGTCGGCGACGGGGCCCGGACCGGCCTCGCGTCCGTCGTCACCGGCATCGCGTTCCTGCTGGCGACCTTCCTGTCGCCGCTGGTCGAGATGGTGCCGTTCGAGGCAGCCACCCCGGCGCTGGTCGTCGTCGGCTTCCTCATGGTCATGCAGGTGTCCGGCATCGACTGGAAGAACTTCGAGGTCGCCGTCCCCGCGTTCCTCACCATCGTGCTGATGCCGTTCAGCTACTCGATCACCGTCGGCATCGGCGCGGGCGTCATCTCCTACCTCGTCATCAAGGTCGCGGTCGGCAAGATCCGCGCCGTGCACCCGCTGATGTGGGTCGCGGGCGTGCTGTTCGTCGCCTACTTCCTCATCGAGCCGATCAAGGACCTGCTGGGCGTCTGAGCCCTCCCGTCCCCACCGGCCGGGCGTCCCGCGGGGCGCCCGGCCGGCGTCGTACCCGGTAGGTTCGCCCGAGGGGTCCCCGCCGTTCGCCAGAAGGAGCAACATGCAGGTCTCGGTCATCGGGTGCGGCTACCTGGGCGCGGTGCACGCCGCGAGCATGGCCAAGCTCGGCCACACCGTCGTCGGCATCGACGTGGACGCCGCCAAGGTCGCGCTGCTGTCCTCCGGCACCGCCCCGTTCTACGAGCCCGGCCTGCCCGAGCTGCTGGCCGAGGTCCAGGCCACCGGCCGGCTGGCGTTCTCGACCGACATGTCCGTCGCCGCGGGCTCCGCGGTGCACTTCCTGTGCGTCGGCACCCCGCAGCAGCACGGCGAGTTCCGCGCCGACCTCACCTACGTCGAGGACGCGTTCGCCGCCCTGCTGCCGCACGTGCGCCCCGGCGACCTGGTGGTCGGCAAGTCCACCGTCCCGGTCGGCACCGCCGAGTCGCTCGCCGCCCGGCTCGCCGGCACCGGCGCCACCCTGGTGTGGAACCCCGAGTTCCTCCGCGAGGGCTTCGCCGTGCAGGACACCCTGCACCCCGACCGCCTGGTCTACGGCCTGCCGACCGACGACGAGGGCGTGCCCACCGAGGACGGCGCCCGCGCGCAGAAGATCCTCGACGAGGTGTACGCCGAGCCGCTCGCCGACGACACCCCGCTGGTCGTCACCGACTACGCGACCGCCCAGCTGGTGAAGGTCGCGGCGAACAGCTTCCTCGCCACCAAGATCTCGTTCATCAACGCCATGGCCGAGCTGTGCGAGGCGACCGGCGCGGACGTCACCCGCCTCGCCGACGCCATCGGCTACGACGACCGGATCGGCCGCCGGTTCCTCAACGCCGGCCTCGGGTTCGGCGGCGGCTGCCTGCCCAAGGACATCCGGGCGTTCATGGCCCGCGCCGGCGAGCTCGGCGTGGACCAGGCGCTGTCCTTCCTCCGAGAGGTCGACGCGATCAACATGCGCCGCCGGGTGCGCATGGTGGACCTGGCCCGCGAGGTCTGCGGCGGCTCCATCGTCGGCGCGCGGATCGCCGTGCTCGGCGCCGCGTTCAAGCCCGACTCCGACGACATCCGGGACTCGCCGGCCCTGTCCGTCGCCGCGCAGATGCAGCTGCAGGGCGCGCACGTCGTCGTCACCGACCCGCAGGCGGTGCCCAACGCGCGCAAGGCGTGGGCGGGGCTGGCGTTCGCGGCCACCGCGGAGGAGGCCGTCACCGGCGCCGACGTCGTCCTGCTCGCCACCGAGTGGTCCGAGTACCGCGCCCTCGACCCGGAGACCATCGGGGACCTCGTCGCGCACCGGCGCATCCTCGACGGCCGCAACGTCCTCGACCCCCGCCGCTGGCGCGCCGCGGGCTGGACCTACCGCGCCCTCGGCCGCCCGTAACCCGCGCGCGCCTGGCCTGCGCGCCTGGCGTGCGCCGAGACTGCAGTAGATGCTCCTTCGATCCGTGCGGAAGGAGCATCTACTGCAGTCTCGGTGAGGCGGCCTGGTCCCGGAGGGCGCGCCGGACCCAGGCGATCGCCCGGTCGGGGTCGCGCAGGACGTCGTCGGCGGTGCACGTGACCGTGCGCCAGCCCAGCGCCTCGAGGCCCTGCCGGCGCGCGACGTCCCGGCGCCAGGTGCGCGCGTCGGTCCGGTGCACGTCGCCGTCGTACTCCACCGCGACCCGCAGTTCGGGGTAGGCGAGATCCGGCATCGCCACCACGCCGCCGCCGGGCGCGCGGACGAGCACGTTGACCTCCGGCTCCGGCAGCCCGCCCTCGACCAGCACCCGGCGCAGGCGGGTCTCCATCGCCGAGTCGGTGCGCGGGCGGACCTGCTCGACGGCGGTCCGCAGCCGCCGCACGCCGCGGGTGCCCGGCGGCAGCCGCGCGACCGTGCCCCGCAGCCGGTCGAGCGTGCTGACGGCGGACCGTCGACGGAGCAGCGCGTCGCCGGCGACCACGAGCTCGCCGACCGGCAGGCGGGCGGCGAGCTGCACCCAGGCCAGCTCGGGTGCCAGGACGACCACCCCGTGGGGCAGGCGCAGCGACGGCACGTCCTCCTGCGGGCGGGAGTGGCCGACGACGCCGGCCCGCCGGGGCCACGGAACCCCGGGCGGCACCTGCACGTGCAGAGCCCCGTGCGGGTCCGTGCCGAACGGCGCGTCGACGCCGAGGAGCGCGAGCGCGGTGACGTGGCAGAACACCGCACCTGCCGGGAGCACCGGCAGCACCTCCCGGCACCGGTCGAGCAGCCGGTCGGCCGCGGGCGCCGGGCCGGCGGCGCGGACGCCGCGCGTCGGTGCTCGGAGGTCCGAGCTGCGCAGCCGGGCCCGGGTCAGGCCCGCCGCGTCGGCCTGCTGCACGGTGAAGGCCGCGCGCGGGAGGTCGGGAGGGAGCGGTCCGGGTCGTCGGGGCACGCCCGCAGCGTCCCGCGCGGCGCGCCACGCGTGTGCCCACGCGTCGCACCCCTGGGGACGACCCCCGGCGCGCCGCCCCTGTGGACGCCTCGCCACCCGCCCCCGCTGCCACCCGCCCCCGGGCTCGCCGCGCCGAGAGTGCAGAAGATGCTGCCTCGGCAGGGTCGGAAGCAGCGTCTTCTGCAGTCTCGGCGGAGGTGGGGCGCGGGAGCGGGTTTTGTTAGCGGGGGTAATGAGTTAGGGTAAGGATCATGTCCTCCCTGCTCGACTCGTCGGCCTCCGTGCTCGCGGGGGAGCTGCGGGTGGCGCTCGCGAAGTCGACGCGCCGGATCCGCTCCCGCCGCGGCAGCGCGGACCTGCCCGACCCGCAGTTCAACGTGCTCGCGATCCTGCTGCGCGAGGGGCCGCTGAGCCCAGGCGCGCTGGCCGACGCCGAGCACGTGCAGCCGCCGTCGATGACCCGCACGGTGAACGCCCTGGTGGCGCTCGGGTTCGTCGCGAAGTCCGAGCACCCGACGGACGGGCGGCAGGTCGTCGTCAGCCTCACGGACGCGGGGGAGGCCGAGGTCCGGGAGACCCGCCGCCGCCGGGACGCGTGGCTCGCCGACCAGCTCGGCACCCTCACCGACGACGAGCGCCGGACGCTGGCCGAGGCCGCCGTGCTGCTGCGCCGGATCGCGGCGGGGTGAGGCGGTGAGCGCCACGTTCGCGTCGCTGCGCGTCTTCAACTACCGCCTGTGGTTCGCCGGGGCGCTGGTCGCCAACGTCGGCACCTGGATGCAGCGGGTCGCGCAGGACTGGCTGGTGCTGACCGACCTGTCCGACGACTCGGGCCTGGCGGTCGGCATCACCACGGCCCTGCAGTTCGCCCCGACGCTGCTGCTGTCCGCGTGGGCCGGCGTGCTCGCCGACCGGGTGAACCGCCGCAAGCTGCTGATGATCACCCAGGGCGCGCAGGGGGTGCTCGCCCTCGGGCTGGGTGCGCTGGTGCTGTCCGGGCACGCGCAGCTGTGGCACGTGTACCTGTTCGCCCTCGCGCTCGGCGCGGTCGCGGCGCTGGACCAGCCGGTGCGGCAGACGTTCGTCGCGGAGCTGGTGCCGGCGACCGGGCTGTCGAACGCGGTGGGGCTGAACAGCACGTCGTTCAACGCGGCGCGGCTGATCGGCCCGGGCCTGGCGGGGCTGCTGATCGCGGCGGTCGGCACCGGGTGGGTGTTCGTGATCAACGGGGTGTCGTTCGCCGCGACGATCCTCGCGCTGGTGCTGATGCGCACCTCCGAGCTGCACCCGATGCCGGTGGCGCCGCGGGGCCGGGGGCAGATCCGCGAGGGCGTCCGGTACGTGCGGGGCCGCAGCGACATCCTGGTGATCATGGCCGTGATCTGCGTGGTGTCCACGTTCGGCCTGAACTTCCAGATGACGAGCGCCCTGATGGCCCGCGCGGAGTTCGGCAAGGGGGCGGGGGAGTACGGGATCCTCGGCTCGGTGCTGGCGATCGGCTCGCTCGCCGGGGCGCTGCTGGCCGCGCGCCGGGAGCGGCCGCGGGTGCGGCTGGTGATCGGCGCGGCGTTCGCGTTCGGGGTGGCGACGGGCGTGCAGGCGCTGATGCCGACGTACACGTCCTACGCGATCGCGTGCATCCCGGTGGGCCTGGCGTCGCTGACGATGCTCACGGCGGCGAACACCACGATCCAGATGTCGACGGACCCGACCGTCCGCGGCCGGGTGATGTCGCTCTACATGATCGTCATGCTCGGCGCGACGCCGGTGGGGTCCCCGATCGTCGGCTGGATCGGCGAGACGTTCGGCCCGCGGTGGTCGATCGGCATCGGGTCGATCACCGCCCTGCTGGTGTCGGCGGTCGCGGCGCTGTGGGCGAAGAAGGCGTGGCGGGTGCAGCTGCGGTACCACGTGCTGGCGCGGCCCCACCTCGAGGTGGTGCACCCCGAGGTGCCGACCCCGGGACGGGCGGCGGACCAGGTCGCCGCGCGGGAGGCGGCCGACACCGCCGCCTCCTGAGCCGCCGGGTGAACTTCGCCGCAGCACTTGTCCAATATGTCCGGTATGTCACGCTCGGACGATGGCAGTCCGACGGCGGGTGCTCATCGTCCTGGCGATCCTGGCCGGCGGTGCGCTCCTGGCCGGCGGCTGGCTCGCCGTGCGCGTCGCCCAGGCGGCCGGCGCGCTGCAGGACCTGCAGGCGGCGGTCGACGGCGCGCGGCCGGAGATCGACGCGCTGGACGTCCCGGCCCTCGAGGCCCGGCTGCCCGCCGTGCAGGACGCGGCGGCCCGCGCGGCGTCGGCGTCCGGCGACCCGGTGTGG
The DNA here is from genome assembly GCA_031178805.1 of Cellulomonas sp. Lineage (GTDB taxonomy): Bacteria > Actinomycetota > Actinomycetes > Actinomycetales > Cellulomonadaceae > Cellulomonas. Next base: position 5,658 of record JAPSIJ010000030.1, read on the forward strand.
TCGCTCGCGACGCACCTGCCCGTGGTGGGCGACGACCTCACCGCGGTCCGGGCGGTCGCGACGGCTGCCGACGACCTCGCCCACGACGCCGCCCCCGACCTGCTGGCCGCCGCCGCGCTGCTGACCGGCGGCCCCGGTGCCGACGGCGCCGCCGCGACCGCCCGCCCGGTGCCCGCCGGCTGGGTCGACCTCGCGCCGCTGTCCGCCGCCGCGCCGGCCGCCGCCCGCGCCGCCGCGGTGGTCGACACGCTCCGCGCCGACCTGGCCCCGATCGACGCCGCCGGGCTCACCGGGCGGGTGGCCGGGCCGGTGGCGGAGCTGCAGGACGGCCTCGACGGGTCCGCGCCGGCGCTCGCGGCCGCCCGGGACCTCGCCGACGTGCTGCCGGCGATGCTGGGCGCCGACGCCCCGCGGACGTACCTGCTGCTGTCCCTGAACCCGGCCGAGCTGCGCGCGCAGGGCGGCATCGTCGGCGCGGTGGCGGTGCTGCGCGCGAGCGACGGGGCCGTCGGGCTGGTGGGCCAGCGCAGCACCGCCGACCTGCCCGAGCTGCCCGCGCCGGCGCTGCCGCTGACCGACGGGGAGCGGGCGCTGCACGGCGACCGGCTCGGCCGCTGGGTGCAGGACACGGTGCTGACCCCGGACTTCCCGCGGGCCGCCGAGCTCGCCGCGGCGTTCTGGACCGCGTCCACCGGCGAGCCGGTGGACGGGGTGCTCGCCACGGACCCGGTCGTCGTCGCGGACCTGCTCGCCGCCACGGGCCGGACGGTCGAGGCGGGCGGGCAGGCACTGTCGGGCGACACGCTGCTGCGGGCGCTGCTCCGGGACGCGTACCTGGCCTACGGGGACCCCCGGGCGGGCGACGCCTTCTACGCCGCGGTGGCGACGGCGGTGTTCGGGGTGGTGCGGGACGCCGCCGCGGACCCGGCGGCCGCGCGGGCGGCGGTCACCACGGCGGGGTCGGCGCTCGCGGAGCGGCGGGTGGCGGCCTGGTCGGCGCACCCCGCGGAGCAGGCGCGGCTGGCCGCCTCGGCGGTGGGCGGCGCGTTCCTCACCGGCGCCCCGCCGACGCCCGCGGGGGACGCCGGGGGAGCGGTCGGCGTCTTCCTCGACGACGCGACCGCGGGCAAGCTCGGCTACGACCTCACGGCGACGGTGACCGTCGCGATCGCCGGGTGCGGGACGCCCGGACCGACGGCCGAGGTGCGGCTGCGGCTCGACTACGCGCCGCCCGCCGACGTCGCGGCGTACCCGGCGCAGGTGCTCGGCGACGGCGGCTCCGGCCTGCCGCCGGGGTGGCTCGCGACGAACGTGGCGTTCTACGGGCCGCGGGACGCGCGGCTCGGCGAGGTCCGCCGGGACGGCACCGTGGTCGGCGGGCAGAGCGTGCGCGAGGCGCGGCGGGACGTGGCCGTCCTGACCTCCCGGCTGGCCCCCGGCACGGGGGAGGAGTACACCGTCGCCGTGCCCGCGCCGGGCGGCGCGCTGACCGTCTGGACGACCCCGACGCTGACCGGTCCGGGGTTCGTCACGGCGGCCTGCCCCGGCTGACGGGCCCGTCCCCGCAGGTCACCGCCCCGCCGTGCCCGCATGCCCGGTTTGCCGCGTGATCACGCGGAAGTTTCACCCTCTCCCCCCGCGCGCGGTCCGCCTCGACCCGTGCCTACCATGGGCGAAATGTCCGATTTGTACGAATCGGACGACGAATCGCGCGGCAACGGAGCCGGGCAGACGGAGGTGGGGACATGGCACTCCTGCGACGCACACTCGCCGGTCTCGTGATCGCTCTCGTGGCGGTCGGCGGAGGTGCTGCTCCTGCGCTCGCGGCGCCCGCGCCGGCCGCCTCCCTCGCGCCGGCGGTGGTCGGCGGCGACGACTGCCCGGATCCCGGAGCGGAGCCCGACGAGGGGTACGCGCCACCGGACCGCTGCGAGCTGCTGCTGCTCCTGGCGGACGCGGTCTGCCTGGAGGCGGCGCCGGTCCTCGACTACGCCGTCGAGCCGGTCGGCACCGCGGACGAGACGCTGACCCTCACCTGGGTCAACCCCGACGGTGCGGACGTGGTGCAGACCGGGCTCCCGCTGTCCGGCCAGGTGTACTGGCCCGGCACCGTGGTGCGGGACGGCGTCGTGGTCGACTGGCCCGGGTGGCACCTGACCCCCGAGGGCACGTGGGCCGAGCACGACGCCTACGACTGGACCCGGCCGGGGGTGCAGGTGGTCCTCGAGGTGAACCCGGAGGTGTCCACCGTGCTGAGCTACCCGCCGGAGACGGCCGTGTGCGCCGGTCCGCCGCTGGAGTCCCGCGTCGCCGGGGTGACCACCGTGTCGGAGGTGCTGGCCGCAGGGGAGACCCGATCGTCGTCCGCCGTGTCGACGTCCTCCGCGGTGCTCGCCGTGACCGGCGCCGAGGCGGTGCCGCTGCTGGCCGGGGCGGCGCTGCTGGTGCTCGGCGGGGCGGCGCTGCTGCTCGCGCGGCGGCACCACCGGGCGCACTGAGGGTCCCGGCGGACGAGCCCGGGGGCGGGCTCAGCCCAGGCGGTCGACCACGTGGTCGATGCAGGCCGTCAGGGCGAGCACGTCGTCCGGCTCGACCGCCGGGAACATCGCCACCCGCAGCTGGTTGCGGCCGAGCTTGCGGTACGGGTCCACGTCGACGACGCCGTGCGCCCGCAGCACCGCGGCCACGGTCGGCGCCTCGATCTCCGGTGCGAGGTCGATGGTGCCGACCACGGGGGACCGCTGGCCGGGGTCCGCGACGAACGGGGTCGCCCAGTCGCGGGCCTCGGCCCAGCCGTACAGGTGGCCGGCGGACGTGGCGGTCCGCTCGGCGCACCAGGCGAGCCCGCCGTTGGCGAGCATCCAGTCGACCTGCTCGGCCAGCAGCACCAGCGTCGCGATCGCCGGGGTGTTCAGGGTCTGGTCGGCGCGCGCGTTCTGCACGGCCGTGGTGAGGGAGAGGAACTCCGGCACCCACCGGCCCGAGGACTCGACGCGGGCGGCGCGCTCGACGGCGGCGGGGGACAGCGCGGCGAGCCAGAGGCCGCCGTCGGAGGCGAACGACTTCTGCGGCGCGAAGTAGTAGGCGTCGGTCTGCGCGACGTCCACGGCGAGCCCGCCGGCCGCCGAGGTCGCGTCCACGAGCACCAGGGCGCCCTGGTCCGCGGAGCCCGGCACCCGGCGCACGGGGGCGACGGCACCGGTCGAGGTCTCGTTGTGCGGCCAGGCGTACACGTCGACGCCGTCGACGGCGGCCGGCACCGCGGAGGTGCCCGCGGGCACCTCGGTGACCACCGGGTCGCCGAGGAACGGCGCCCGCCGGGCGGCGGCGGCGAACTTCGCGCCGAACTCGCCGAACACCGCGTGCGCGGACCGCTGCTCGACCAGGCACAGCGTCGCCAGGTCCCAGAACGCGGTGGAGCCGCCGTTGCCGAGCGCGATCTCGTACCCGTCCGGCAGCCCGAGCAGCTCGGCCAGGCCCGCGCGCACCCGGCCGACCAGGGAGCGCACCGGCGCCTGGCGGTGCGAGGTGCCCAGCAGGGTCCGCCCGGCCGCCGTGAGCGCGCGCACCTGGGCGTCGCGCACCTTGGCCGGCCCGGAGCCGAACCGGCCGTCCGAGGGCAGCAGGTGGGCCGGGATCGTCACGGGGGCGCCGGGCGTCGTCACGCGCCGCACGATACGCGGGCGGGTCCCGCCCGCGCCGGAGCCGACTAGCCTGTGGACGGACGTCCGCGCACGACAGGAGAGGGCACCGGCGTGAGTGACCTGATCGACACGACCGAGATGTATCTGAAGACGATCTACGAGCTCACCGAGGAGGGGATCACCCCGCTGCGCGCCCGGATCGCCGAGCGCCTGGGCCACAGCGGCCCCACGGTGTCGCAGACCGTCGCCCGGATGGAGCGCGACGGCCTGCTGGTCGTGTCCGGGGACCGGCACCTGGAGCTGACCGAGGTCGGCGCCACGAAGGCGATGCGCGTGATGCGCAAGCACCGGCTGGCCGAGCGCCTGCTGGTCGACGTCATCGGGCTGGACTGGGAGTACGTGCACGAGGAGGCGTGCCGCTGGGAGCACGTGATGAGCGAGCGCGTCGAGCGGCGCCTGGCCGGGCTGCTGGACCACCCGCACTTCGACCCCTACGGCAACCCGATCCCGGGCCTGGAGGAGATCGGCGAGGAGCGGACCCCGGTGGGCTTCCTCGACGGCGTGGAGTCCGTCGTCGCGGCGGCCACCACGGCCGGCGGGTCGACCAAGGGCACCGTCGCGCGGCTGGGCGAGCCGCTGCAGACCGACGTGGAGCTGCTGGCGCGGCTGGCGCAGGCAGGCGTGCGGCCCGGCGCGGAGGTCGCGGTGGAGAAGAACGGCGGGACCGTCACGGTCGGCGTCGCCGGCGCGGAGACGGTCCTGGACCTGCCGCAGGAGATCGCCCGGCACGTGTTCCTCCGCTCCTCCTGACCGGCGCGTCGCCCGGCGGGGCGACGACGGGCGGCCGACGGGCCCCGCGGTGTGGCGTACGCCACGCGCGGGGCCCGCGCGCGTCGTGTGACCTGCGGGTCCCTGTCGTGGCAGGTGAGCGTTCCCACGGGGCGGGGAAACGGATCGTGACCGGAACGTGACAATGGGCTCGGCGGTCGGGTACGGTCGGTCTCGCTCGACGGAACCCTCCTCCGTCAGAGCCCTTGGACGGTACGCCGAGCCCTTGCCGCCGCCCTTGGTCCGATCCAGCTCGCCGGCAGGGGCGGGGGAACCAATTGCGGGCACCGTCTCGACGGTGTCCTTGGGGTGAAGCCGTGCGGTGCGACCGGTCTCCGGGAGCGCAGCACGGCCGGGTATCTCCAACCCGAACCCGACAGCTCACCTCGTAGGCGCCAGGAGAGGCTGTTCGTGACCGCTAGTGCTGTGCGCGCCCGACACCGTTCGGCGCGGCGCCCCGTCACCCCCCTGACCGACCTCGCGACCGCCGCGACGGGCTCCATCGCCCTCGCCGGTCGCCGCACCGCCGTCGTCGCGGCGTCCTCGGGCCTCATGGTCTCGATGGTCGCGGCGAACCCGGCCGTCGCCGCGACCAGCTCGAACGAGCAGGCGGCGCTGCCGGCGGTGGACACCACCGCGCTGACCGCCTCGGCGAAGACGGCCCTCGAGACCGCCCCCGTGGTGACGGCCCCGGCCGACGCCGCGTGGACGTTCGAGGCCCCCGCCGTCACCGCGGTCGTGCCCGAGCCGGAGCCCGAGCCGGAGCCGGAGCCCGTCGTCTCCCGCAGCAGCCAGCGCGCGACGGCCGAGGCCGCCACCGCCGCGCCGGCCGTCGAGGCCGCCGCCGCCGTCCCGCAGTCGGTCGCCGGCAACGCGGTCCTCGAGGTCGCGGCCCGCTACGTGGGCACCCCGTACGTCTCCGGCGGCACCACGCCCGCCGGGTTCGACTGCTCGGGCTTCGTGTCCTACGTCTACGCCCAGCTCGGCATCTCGCTGCCGCGCACGTCGTCCGCCATCAAGGCGGCCGGCACCGTGGTCTCCGCCGCCGAGGCCCAGCCCGGCGACCTGATCTGGACCCCCGGGCACATCTCGATCTACGCCGGCGGCGACCAGCAGATCGACGCCCCGCGCCCCGGCAAGACGGTGCAGTTCCGCGGCATCTGGCAGAGCAACCCGACGTTCATCCGCGTCGGCTGAGGCTCCCGCCCGCAGCACCCCTCCGAGACCCCCACGGCCCGCGCGGCCGTGGGGGTCTCGGCGTCCCGGGGCAGCCACCGGCGGCGGCGCGCGTGACCCCGGGCACAAAGACCGGGCCGATCCGGCCCCGGTGCGCGTACCCTGCTCTTGCTTGCCGCTATGCCTCCCCCAGCGGGCCCGGACAGCCAGACGGGTCCCCGACCTGGTCTAGGAGTACGCCGTGCTGCTGCCCGCGCCACCCAGGACGCTGCTCCTGAACGCCAGCCTCGAACCGCTCTGCGTCGTCACCGTGCCGCGGGCCGTCACGCTCGTGATGTCCGGCAAGGCCACCGTCCTGGAGTCCGACGGCCGCCTGCTGCACTCCGAGCACACCGCGCTGCCGGTGCCCGTGGTGCTGTCCCTCACCCGGTACGTGCACGTGCCGGTGCGCCGCCCGCTGCCGCCCACCCGCCGGACGGTGCTGCAGCGGGACGACCACCGGTGCGCCTACTGCGGCGCGCACGCCGACACCGTGGACCACGTGCACCCGCGCTCCCGCGGCGGGCGGCACGAGTGGGGGAACGTCGTCGCGGCGTGCCGCCGGTGCAACCACCGCAAGGCCGACCACCTGCTGCACGAGATCGGCTGGGAGCTGCGCTGGACCCCGCGGGCGCCGCGCGGGCTGCACGCGTTCCTGCGCGGCGCGGCGGTCGACGAGCCGGCCTGGTCGGCGTACCTCGCGGCCTGACCGCGCGCCACCGCCGCGCCTGGACCCGGGTCGCGGGAGCCGCGGGTCAAAGGATTCTCCAAGTCCGCCCCACGTCCGCCCCCGCGGGAGGTGCGGAACGGGCATGATCGGGGGCACACTGGGGGTGCGCCGAAGGAGGTCACAGCGATGAAGCAGGACGCGGAGATCCTGGTCGGGGTGGACGGGTCGGCGGCGAGCATGCACGCCCTCGACTGGGCGGCGGCGGAGGCCCGCACGCGGCACCGCCCGCTGCACGTGGTGTGCTCGTACACGCTGCCCTCGTTCACGGCCGCCTCGCTCGACGGCGGGTACGCCGCCCTCGACGACACCGCCATCCAGCAGGGCGCCCGCGCCGTGCTGGCCGAGGCCCGGCAGCGGGTGCAGGGCGGCGACCTCGAGATCACCACGACGGTCGCCACGGGCGACGCCGCCGCGGTGCTCGTCGAGATGTCGCGCGACGCCTCGCTCGCCGTGGTCGGCACCCGCGGCAAGGGCGGGTTCGCCGACCGGCTGCTCGGCACGGTGTCGTCCACGCTGCCCGCGCACGCCTTCTGCCCGACCGTCGTGGTCCCGCTGCGCGACCAGCGGCGCGGCGGCGTCGTGCCCACGGACGAGTCGGCCCCGGTCGTGCGGCCCGTGCGCCGGATGATCGTCGGCGTCGACGGCTCCCCGCAGGCCGACCTGGCGCTGCGGCACGCGATCGCCGAGGCGCAGGCCTGGGGCGCCGAGCTCACCGCCGTCGCCGGGGTGCCGGTCGGCAGCGGCTCCGGCGTCATGGCGTGGCTGCCGGCGACCGTCGACCAGACCCAGATCCTCGCCGACGTGACCGAGGGGCTCAACGTCGTCGTCGACCGCGCGCTCGCCGACCACCCCGGGTTCACGGTCCGCCGGCACGTGCTCGACGGCACCGGCGCGGAGCTGCTCACCGAGTTCTCCACGGCCACCGACCTGATCGTGGTCGGGTCGCGCGGGCGCGGCGGGTTCACCGGCCTGCTGCTCGGCTCCACCAGCCAGGCGGTGCTGCACCACGCGGCCTGCCCGGTGATGGTCGTGACCAACCGGTGCGCGGAGCGGGTCGGAGCCGGCGGTGCGGCGCAGGGGGAGCAGGCGGCGGGCTGATCCCGGGCTGGCCGATCCCGGGCGGGCCCCGGCCCGGCGGGCCGCTCAGGCGGGCGGCGGCGGGACGTCGGGGCGCCGCACGAGCGCGGACAGCACGATCGTCGACCGGGTGCGCGTGACGAACGGCTCCGCGGCCAG
>JAPSIJ010000357.1 GCA_031178805.1 Cellulomonas sp.
CAGCTGGACGAGGCGACCGGCACGGTCGTCCTCGCGTGGCCCGCGACCGCGCGGCTGTCGCCCGGGCAGGACCTGCGCGTCACGCTGACGATGCGGATCTCCGAGGCCCCCTCGTCGCTGACGATCGTGAACGCCGCCGCGGTGACGGCGGCCGGCCGGCCGCTGGTCGGCGCGCCGGCGGGCAACGGCGGCACGGCCACCTGCCGGCCGGGGTCGTCCTTCGAGGACGACGGGTCCGGCGCCGGGGCGTGCGTCACGACGACGCCCGCGCTGTCGATGAACGCGTCCAACGTCTTCCTCTCGGAGAAGTGGGTCTCCACCGGGAGCACCGCCGCCACCTCGACCACGGACGCCGCGTGCGCGCCGCGCGGGGCGGGGGCCGACGCGACCTGGTTCCGCTACCCGTGCGTCGCCCCGGTCGCGCCGGGCGGGACGATGACCTGGCAGGTGCAGGTCCGGAGCATGGCGGACGCCGCCACGCCGACCGTCACGGTGGTCGACATGCTGCCCCGTCCCGGCGACTACCAGGCGATGAAGACGTCCGGTCGCGGCTCGCAGTGGCGTCCCGTCTGGGACGGCACGCTGCCCGCCGTGGTGCCGGTCACCGGCGTGGCCGGGGTGACCTCCCGCACCGACGGCGTCGCCCGCTACTACGTGACCACCGCGGACTACGCCGCCGGCGCCCTGCCCGCGTCGACGTCGTACGACCCCGTCCCGGACGCGTGGACGGAGGTCACCGCGGCGATGAGCCCGCAGGACGCCGCCCGGGTCACGGGCTTCAAGGTGGTCCTCGACTACACGGCCGCCGGGAACTTCACCAAGAACAGCGCCGTGCGGCTGCAGTGGGCCATGCGCGCGCCGGTGACCGGCGCGCCGGACGACGCGGTCGCGTGGAACTCGTTCGCGTTCCGGGTCGAGCCCGAGGGGCGCGCGCCGCTGGCGTCCGTCCCGCTGAAGGCCGGCGTCGCGTACCGCGTGCCGAGCACCCTGTTCGCCGTCGGCGACCGGGTCTGGCACGACGTGGACCGCGACGGCGTGCAGGACGCCGACGAGCCGCCGGTCGCCGGCGTCACCGTCACGCTCCTGGCCGCCGACGGGACCGAGCTCGGCTCGACGACGACCGCCGCGGACGGGTCCTACCTGTTCGACCGGCTCGCCGCCGGCGACTACCGGGTGGCGTTCTCGCTGCCTGCCGAGCTGGCCGCGCGCTACCGGTTCACCACCCCGGTGGTGGGGGACGCTGCGCGCGACTCCGACGCCGTCTCCGGCCCGGGCGAGGTCACGATCGGCCGCTCGGCGGTGTTCACGCTCGACGAGGGCGCGCCGGGCACCACGCCGGTGGCCGACCCGGACGTCGACGCCGACCACCTGAACCCGACGCTCGACGCGGGCCTGGTCGACGCCCCGCTCGCGATCGGCGACCACGTGTGGCTGGACGCCGACCACGACGGCGTGCAGGACGCCGGCGAGCAGCCCCTCGGCGGGGTCACCGTGCGCCTGCTGGACGCGGACGGCGCCGAGCTCGCCACGACGACGACGGACGCCGACGGGTGGTACGCCTTCGGCGGCCTGGACGCCGGCGACTACGTCGTGGAGTTCGTGCGGCCGGACGGGTACCGCTTCTCCCGCCCGGTCCAGGGCGGGGACGGCGCCGCCGACTCGGACGCCGACCGGTCGAGCGGCCGCAGCGCCGTCGTGCACCTCCGGCACGGCGGGCCGGGCGTCCGCCCGACCACCGACGCCGAGCGGGCCGCGCTGGCCGCCGCGGGCACCGACGCGGGGTCGATCGACCCCACCGTCGACGCCGGGCTGTTCCTCGAGGGCGTCGCCGGTCCGGTGACGGACCTGGCCGTGCGCAAGGACGCCGTCGTCGTCCCCGCGGACGGCGGGGACCCGGCGGTGGCCCAGGGCGGCGACACCGTGACCTACACCGTCACCGTGACGAACCGCGGCACCGTGGCGGCGGAGGACGTCGTCCTCACCGACGACGTGCCGGACGTGCTCGCCGTGCAGCAGGTCGACGCCGGCAGCGGGACGCCCGGCTGGGCCACCTGCGCCGTGACCGGCCAGGACGCGCGCGGCTACGGCGGCACGCTCCGGTGCGAGCTGGCGGACGACCTGCTGGCCGGGCAGGACGCGCCCGTGGTCACGCTCGTCACGACGCTCGACCCGGACGTCGCCAGGGACACGGTCACCAACACCGCGTCGGTGACCGCGACGAACGAGGGCCCGACGACGACGCTGGACAACAGCGACGACGCCACCGTGCGGGTCGCCTGGCTCGCGGCCACCGCGCAGCCCCGCTGCACGGCGGACGCCCCGTGGCTGGACTACGCGGTCGAGGCCCACAACGTCGACGCCGGCAGCTCGCCGATCACCCTGACGTGGTACCCGGACGCCGACGGCGACGGCACCCCGGACGGGCCGGCGGTCGCCTCGCAGACGCTGCCCGCCGGCTCGGACCTGACCGGCAGCGTGCTGTGGCCGGGTGCCGCGGTCGACGACCAGGGCCGCGGCATCGCGTGGCCGGGTTCGCGGGCCGTGCAGCCGGGTGAGACGCCGGAGTGGGAGAACCAGGTGCTCGACCCGTCGCTGCCCGAGCACGCGCTGCGGGCCGGCGTGCTGGTCGAGGTCCGGATGAACCCGACGACCGCGGTGACCGCCGCCTACCCGGCGACCACGGCCGAGTGCGCGGTGGAGCGCCTCCCGGCGCTCAGCCTGGCCAAGACCGCGGACGCGGCCGGGGCCGGTGCGGGCGACCGCGTCGCGTTCACGCTCCAGGTGGACTCCACCGGGCTCGGGGCCACGGACGACGTGGTGCTGACCGACACGCTCCCGCGCACGCTGCGCGTCGTGGACGTGGTGCCGGCGGCGCCGGCGGCGGCGGGCGACCCGCGCTGGGCCGGCTGCACGGTCACCGACCGGGACGCCGACGGCAACGGCGGCGTGGTGACCTGCGTCCTCGACGGCTGGATCGGGCAGGGGCAGACCGCCCCGGCCGTCAGCGTCGTGACCACGCTCGCGGCCGACGCCGCCGGCACCGTCACGAACTCGGCGGTCCTGGCCTGGTCGGACCCCGACACGGGTGTGGAGTCGGCGGGGACGGCGGCGGCCGCCGCGTCCGTCGAGGTGCGGGCGGCCGGGGCGGCCGGCGGCAGCACGCCGGCCGGGTCCCCGCTGGCGGTGACCGGCGCCCAGGTCGCGGGTCTCGCGCTCGTCGCGCTGCTGCTCGTCGGCGG
>JAPSIJ010000358.1 GCA_031178805.1 Cellulomonas sp.
CCGGAAGCTAAGCCCTTCAGCGCCGATGGTACTGCACTCGCCAGGGTGTGGGAGAGTAGGACGCCGCCGGACAACCATTCACCAAGAGCCACCCCTTCGGGGGTGGCTCTTGGCGTTTCCCGACCCTCTCGCCACGCCCCCCGCGCGCCTCCGCGCCGACGCCGAGACTGCACGAGATGCGCCTACCGCGGGGCACGAAGCGACATCATCTGCAGTCTCGACGCGCACAGCGCCGCCGCGACGCTGCGCCCGCGACGCTGCGCCCGCGACGCCGCGCCCGCGCACCGAGTGCACGCCGAGATCGCACTTCTCGTCTGCGCCGCACGGCCCCCGCACAGACGAGAACTGCACTCTCGGCGACCGCTGCGCCTCCCGGGGCTCCCGTTGTCGAGACTGCAGCAGATGCGGCTTCCGCGGCCCCGGAAGCAGCAGGATGTGCAGTCTCGGCGTGCCCGAGGCAGCGCTGTGGTGTGGCACGTTCGCCGGGACGGCGGTGCCGAGGGTGCAGAACCCGTCTGCGCGGCGTGGGTCCGGTGCAGGCGAGCAGGTCGGCGCAGGGGACTCTCATGCGTCCCCCGCGTCTCGGCGCAGCTGGCGCGTCGGGGAGCAGCGGGCGTGCGAGAGGCCGCCGGCCGCGGGTGCTCCGGGGGAGCGCGGGTGCGGGCGGCGGCCTCTCGGGGCTCGCAGCGGGGAGGCTCAGGCGGGCACGAGGTAGAGCGCGCCGAGCGGGGGCACGCGGACCGTCGCCGAGAACGCGCGGCCGTGGTACGGCTCCTGGCGGGCCTGGACGGCGCCGAGGTTGCCGACGCCGGAGCCGCCGTACTCCTCGGCGTCGGTGTTGACCGCCTCGACCCAGGTGCCGCCCTGGGGGAGCGCCAGGCGGTAGTTCTCGTGCGGGACGCCGGAGAAGTTGACGACGACGGCCACGACGCCGCCCTGGTCGTCCCGGCGCAGGTAGGCGAGGACGTTGCGGTCGGCGTCGTTGGCGTCGATCCACTCGAACCCCTGCGGGCTGTGGTCCAGGGCCCACATCGCCGGGTGCTCCCGGTAGAAGGCGTTCAGGTCGCGGACGGCCGACTGGATGCCGCGGTGCCCCGGCTGGTCCAGCAGCGACCACTCGAGGGACCGGGACTCGGCCCACTCGGTGCCCTGGGCGAACTCGGAGCCCATGAACAGCAGCTGCTTGCCCGGGTGCGACCACTGGTACGCCAGCAGCGCGCGGACGCCGGCGCGCCGCTGCCAGTCGTCGCCGGGCATCTTGCCCAGCAGCGAGCCCTTGCCGTGCACGACCTCGTCGTGGCTGATCGGCAGCACGAACTGCTCGGAGAAGGCGTACACCAGCGAGAACGTGGCCTCGTGGTGGTGGTAGCGCCGGTTGATCGGCTCCTCCGCGAGGTAGCGGAGGGTGTCGTTCATCCAGCCCATGTTCCACTTCAGGCCGAAGCCCAGGCCGCCGGCGTTCGTGGGGCGGGTGACGCCGGGCCAGGCGGTGGACTCCTCGGCGATCATCATGACGCCCGGGGTGCGCCGGTACGCCGTGGCGTTGGCCTCCTGGAGGAACGCGATCGCCTCGAGGTTCTCGCGGCCGCCGTGCGCGTTCGGGCGCCACTGCCCGGGCTCGCGCGAGTAGTCGAGGTAGAGCATGGAGGCGACGGCGTCGACGCGCAGGCCGTCGGCGTGGAACTCCTCGAGCCAGTAGGTGGCGTTCGCGACGAGGAAGTTGCGCACCTCGTTGCGGCCGAAGTCGAAGACGTACGTGCCCCAGTCCATCTGCTCGCCGCGCATGGGGTCCGGGTGCTCGTACAGCGGGGTGCCGTCGAACCGGGCCAGCGCCCACTCGTCCTTGGGGAAGTGCGCGGGCACCCAGTCGAGCAGCACGCCGATGCCGGCGCGGTGCAGGGTGTCGACCAGGTACCGGAAGTCGTCGGGGTGCCCGAACCGGGAGGTCGGCGCGTAGTACGAGGTGACCTGGTAGCCCCAGGAGCCGCCGAACGGGTGCTCCGCGACGGGCAGCAGCTCGACGTGCGTGAAGCCGGTGTCGAGCACGTACTGCGTGAGCTGCTCGGCGAGCTCGCGGTAGGAGAGCCCCTGCCGCCAGGAGCCCAGGTGCACCTCGTAGACGCTCATCGGGCCGTTGTGCGGGTCGCGGGACGCGCGCTGCTCGAGCCACTCGTCGTCGCCCCAGGTGAAGGACGACTCGACCACGACGGACGCGGTCGCGGGCGGGACCTCGGTGCCCTTGGCGAGGGGGTCGGCCTTCTGGCGCCAGCCGCCGTCCGCGCCGAGGATCTCGAACTTGTACCGGGCGCCGGCGGCGACCCCGGGGACGAAGATCTCCCAGACGCCGGACTCGCCGAGCGAGCGCATGGCGTGGGTGCTGCCCTGCCAGTGGTTGAAGTCGCCGACCACGCGCACGGCGCGGGCGTTCGGCGCCCAGACCGCGAAGGAGGTGCCGACGACGTCGCCGAGCCCGCCGGGGTAGTGGTGCACGTTGGCGCCGAGCACGGTCCACAGCTGCTCGTGCCGGCCCTCGCGGATGAGGTGCCGGTCGAGCTCCTGCACGGTCGGCAGGTAGCGGTACGGGTCGTCGACGCGGGTGGTCTCGCCGCCGTAGGTGACGTCGATGCGGTAGTCGACGACGTCGGTCTGCGGCAGCACGGCCACCCAGATGCCGTCCTGCTCGTGCTCGGCCGGGGTCTCGCCGTCGGCGGTGACGACCGTGACCGCGTCGGCCAGCGGCCGCAGCGTGCGGACCACCAGCCCGCTGGGCGACGGGTGCGCGCCGAGCACGCCGTGCGGGTCGTGGTGGGTCCCCGACGCGACGGCGTGCAGCGTGTCGGGATCGACGGTGACGGGCGACGTCTCGGCCGGGCGGTTCATGTGCCCACCCAACCACCACCGCGGCGTTCCCGCAGCCAGAGCGGCCGCGGGGACGCCGGGGAGGGTCAGCCGACGAGCCGCGCCACCGCCCGCAGCGGGATCTGCAGCCACGTGGGCCGGTTGCGCGCCTCGTACACCGCCTCGTACAGCGCCTTGTCGAGCTCGAGGACGCGCAGCAGGTGCGCGCGGGCGCCGGGGTCGAGGTCGGGCGTCTCGGCGGAGTAGCCGGCGAGGAACGCCGTGCGCGCGACGTCGGTCCACGCGGCGGGCGCCCCGCCGACGGCGGCGGCGTAGTCGAACGACCGCAGCATGCCGGCGGCGTCGCGCAGCGCGAGGTCCGGCCGGGTGCGCTGGGCGAC
>JAPSIJ010000031.1 GCA_031178805.1 Cellulomonas sp.
GCTGGGACTCCGCGATCCCCAGGTGGTCCGCCGCGCCGGTCTGCTTCCGGACCCCGTGCGGGCCGTCGGCCAGCCACAGCGACCGCACCCCGTGCCGCGGCAGGTCGTGCGTCTCCCACACCGACTTCCCGGTCAGCAGGGCGGCCTTCTCCAGCAGGGACAGGTTCTCGATCATGACGTCCTCGGGGTACGACGGTGCGACGGTGCGGGATGGCGCGGGGCCGGGGCCCGGCCGGCTCGACGGGGGCGACGAGCCTGCCGGGACCCGGCGGTCCTCAGCGCGCCGGCGTCCCGGCGGGGTCCTCGGAGCGGACGTCCGCCGGCTGGTCGCCGGCCGGCTCGCCCTGCCGCCGCTGCCGCAGGACCTTGCGGGTGGTGACGAACGCCAGCGCGAGGACGGCGAGGCCGAGCACCACGTCGAGGGCGTACAGCGCCCACTTCCACGGCGGCGTGACCGCGACCAGCTCCGAGCCGGCCGACAGGCCGTTCATGGCGTTGCTGTGCGCGACCGCGTAGGCGATGTTGTGCGAGGCGCGCTGCATGTTCGCCAGCACGGTCGGCGTCATCTCGTCGTCCGAGAGCTTCCACAGCGTCGCGTCGGTGTTCAGCCACAGGTCGGTCCCGGCGGCCAGACCCGCGCGCAGGTCCTCGTAGGCGAACACGTCGAACGACGCCTGGTCGGTGACCACCACGCCCTGGAAGCCCCACTCGTCACGGAGCGTCGCGGTCATCAGGCCCGCCTCGGCCCCGGCCCAGGTGGCACCGAGGCGGTTCATCCCGGCCATGGCGCCGCGGGCGCCGCCGTCGCGGACCGCCACCTCGAACGGCGCGAGGTACAGCTGGCGGATCGCCTGCTCGTCGGCGAACGTCGCGAGCCCGATGCGGTCGGTCTCCTGGTCGTTGAGCGCGAAGTGCTTCATGAACACCAGCACGCCCTTGGACTGCGCACCCGCGACCACCGCGGCGCTCATCACGCCGGACAGCCGCGCGTCCTCGGAGAAGTACTCGAAGTTGCGGCCGCTGTACGGCGAGCGGTGGATGTTCATCGCCGGGCCGTACCAGCCGGCGACGCCCAGGTCGAGGGAGTCCTCGCCGATGGCGGCGCCGAACTCCTCGGCCAGCTCGGTGTTGAACGTCGACGCGAGCACGATCGCCGGCGGGTAGCCCATGCCGGACTGGCCGCCCACGAGGGTGTCGGAGATGCCGGCCGGGCCGTCCTTGTCGACCGTCGCGGGGAGCTGGATCGAGTCGACGCGCTTGGTCGCGTAGCCGCCGATCCGGACCAGCTCGTCCATCTCGGTGGCCGTCATCTGGCCGAGCAGCGCGTCCCAGGCCGGCGCGTCGTAGTCCTCGCCGATCAGCATCGCGGCGTTCAGCTCGCCGTAGGCGTCGTCGACCGTGCCCAGCACCGGCTCCTCGGCCTGCGGGTCCTCGGCGTCCGGGATCTCCAGGTCGAGCAGGAGCTGCTCCGGAGCGGTCCACGAGCCGTCGGAGTACGTCGCGGGCCAGGTGCCGGTCCAGTCGGAGCGGCTGAGGTAGGTGAAGCCCTCGTCGTACGTGCGCAGATCGGCGCCCTCGAACTGGTTCGTCACGGCCTCGCCGGTGGCGACGGACGTCGCGTACGTCGTGGTGTCGCGGTCGGCCACGGTGATCTCGTGGGTGAACCCGGCGTCGCCGTCCGCGTCCATGCCGTCCGCGGTGGTCGCGCCCTTGGCCGCGAGGATGTTGTTCAGCGCGACGTGCGCGTCCGTGCCCGCGGCCAGGTAGTAGTCGCCCGCACCGACGACGTAGGTGCCGGCGCCGTCCGCGTCGTAGGACTTCATCAGCTCGCGCGGCACGGAGACGGTGACGGTCTCGGACGCGCCGGGCTCCAGCGCCTCCGTCTTGGCGTAGCCGGCCAGCTCGACGGCCGGCTTCTCGATGCCGTGCTGGCGGTCCTCGTCGGTGTACGGCTGCTGCAGGTAGACCTGCACGACGTCCTTGCCCGCCACGTCGCCGGAGTTCGTGACGGTCACGGCGACCTCGAACGCGTCGTCGCCCTCGGTCACCGTGTAGCCGGACCAGTCGAAGGTGGTGTACGACTCGCCGTGGCCGAACGGGTACTGCACCTCGGCGGCGTAGTCGAAGTCGCCGGCGTTCCCGGTGCCGAGCACCGCGTCCTCGTACCGGGTCTCGTAGTACCGGTACCCGACGTAGACGCCCTCGGCGTAGACCATGTACTTGTCGCCGCGGTCGACCTGCGAGTTGGCGATGTCGTACGAGCCGAGGTTGGCGGTGCTCGGCGCGCTCAGCGAGTCGTAGGCGTAGGTGTCGACGAGGGCGCCGGACGGGTTGACCTCGCCGGAGAGCACCTGGCCCACCGCGGCCGCGCCGGTCTGGCCGAACGCACCCACCCAGAGCGCCGCGCTGACCGGGAACTCCTCCAGGACGCCCAGCTCGACCGGGTTCTGCGTGTTCAGGAGCACCACGACGGTGTCGAACTCCGCCGTCACGGTGGCCAGCAGCTCCCGCTCCTCCGCCGTGGGCTGCAGGTAGGTCCCGGGTCCGCTGTCCTCGGTGGCGATCAGGTCCTTGCTCTCGCCCCCGGACCGGCCGAGGACGACGACCGCCGCGTCGGCGTAGTCCGCGTAGGAGGCCCGGACCTCGTCGGTGTAGGCGCTCTGCGGCACCTCATTCACCGCGAACTCACCCTCGCCGTAGACGTCGGGGACCGTGCGCCGGTACTCCTTGCCCCCGCCGGAGGCGTAGAAGTCCCACAGCGTCGGGTTCAGCTCGAAGCCGGCGTCCGTCAGCGAGTCCTCGAGGGTGACCGCCTGGGACACGTCCAGCGAGCCGGCGCCGGTGCCGCCGTACACGGGGTCGACCGCGCTCTGGCCGAACACGCTCACGCGGGCACCGCCCGCGAGCGGGAGCGCCCCGTCGTTCTCCAGCAGGGTGATGCCCTCGGCGGAGATGCGCGTGCCGACGTCGGCCAGGTGCGCCTGGCGGTCGGCGTCGGAGCTGAAGTCGCTGGTGAAGTAGTCGGCGTCCTCGCCCTCGGCGGTGACCACCTTCTGGGTGGGCTGGTCGAGGTAGACCGACACCAGGTCGGAGTACTTCGTGGCGTAGGCGTTGCCGACGACGAGCCCGCCGGCGAGCGCGGCGCACAGGACGTAGGAGCCGATCGCCACCGGCGTGGACAGCCGTCGGGGTTGCTTCGTGGACATCGTTGGCCTCATCTCGGGCTGGGGCGGGCTGCCGCGGCGCGGCCCGTACCGGTGCGCGGCAGAGGCTGCGCTACCTCTGCTGCTGCGGGTACGGACCCGCGTGGTCCGCGGTGGCCACGTCGTTCGGGTCGTGCCGTGGCATCGAAACACCAGCGCGCTCGACTTTGGCGGCGGCTGTCACAACCTGCGGGGCCGGATCCACAAACTGTCGCCGGCGAGGTGGCCCGCGTCAGCCCGGCGCGGAGGCGAGGTGGTCCGCGAGCGCGGCCAGGAACGCCGCCCGGCGCGGGCGGCTGACCGGCACGCGCAGACCGGTGACGAGGGTGCACGCCTCCGGCCGCGCGGCGACGACGTGGCGCAGGTTGACCACGTACCCGTGGTGGCACCGGTGGAACCCGTGCCCGTCCAGCCGGGCCGCGACGTCCTTGAGCGGTCCCCTCGCCCGGTGCCTGCCGTCGAGCGTGCGGACGACGACGTGCCGGCCGGCCGCCTCGAGCGCCACGATGTCGGCGGCGTCGAGCCGCAGGGCCCCCGTGTCGAGCTCCAGGACGACGGGCGCCGCCGCGGCCGCCGCCGCCCGCGCCCGCGCGCGGTCGACCGTCCGGGCCAGCGCCTCGTAGCCGACCGGCTTGACGAGGTAGTCCAGCGCGTCGACCCGGTATCCCTGGACGGCGCGGTCGGCGGCGTGCGTCACGAACGCGATCGCCACCCGCCGGTCGCGGGCGCGGATCTGGGCGGCCGCGTCCATGCCGTCGGTCCCCGGCATCTCGACGTCCAGCAGCAGGAGGTCCGCCGTCCCGTCGTGCGCCGCGACGAGCGCTGCGCCGTCGGCGTGGCGCCTCAGCTCCAGCGGCACCCCGCGCTGGTGCTCGTACCGCCGCAGCAGCCCGGCGAGCCCGGCCGCCTCCCCCGGGTCGTCCTCCGCGATCACGATCCTGAGCACGCCGCCGCCTCCTCGCGTCCCGCCGGCGTCCCGGCGACCGGACGGACTGTACCCAAAACCGAGTGTGCTCGCTTTTGACCGCCCGGCCGGGCGGGCTAGCCTCCCGGCATGACGTCCACCACGGGCTCGCGCCGCGGTCCGTACGCGAAGACCCGCGGGCGCGTGGCGACGGTCCGCGAGGTCTCGTACGACCTGGTCCGCGAGTCGGGGCACCGCCGGGTCACCCTGGCGGAGGTCGCCCGGCGCGCCCGGCTGTCCGAGGCCCAGCTGCTGTACCACTTCCCCTCGCGCGACCACCTGCTCGTCGCCGCCCTGGACCACGCCGACAGCCGCACCTCCGAGGAGGCGGCCGCCCGGAGGTCGCCCGGGGACGACCCCGAGGCGGCGCTCGCCGCTGCCGTCGAGAGCCGGCTCTCGGACCGGCACGTCCTGCGGCTGTTCGTCACGATGTCGGCCGAGGCCACCGATCCCGACCACCCGGCGCACGCCTGGGCCGCCCGGCGCCGCGAGGGGGTGGTCGCCGCGTACGGCGACCTGCTCCGCCGGCTCCAGGACCGGGGCTGGGCGCACCCGGACGTCGACCCCGGGCAGTTCGGGCTGCGCCTCATGGCGCTGTGGGACGGGCTGCAGGTCCAGTGGCTGGTCGACCCGGCGTTCGACCTGGCCGCCGAGGTGACCGCCGGGTTCCGCCTGCTCGCGGGGCACGACGCCGTGCCCCCGGCACCGCCCGCGCGCGGCTGACGCACGCGCGGGCGGCCCGGCCCCGGGTCACGCCGCGACGACCTCCCGCGCGGTGTCCTCGGCGGCGGAGTCCTCCCCCGGCGGCCGCCGCGGGATCGTGAGCGCGACGACCGCGGCGGCGAACGCCGCGAGCGCGCCGATCGCGAAGCACAGCCGGAACGCGTCGTGCGAGGGGATCTCGACGCCGGGAGCGAGGACCGTGGTCCGGCTCGTCAGCACCATCGCCATGACCGCCCCGGCGACGGTGGTGCCCATCGAGCGCATGAGCGCGTTCACCCCGACGCCCGAGGCCGCCTCCGAGGCGGGGATGTTCTGCATGATCAGCGTGGGCATCGCGGCGTACCCGATGCCCACACCGGCGGACGCCACGCACGTCGCGAGCATCAGCTGCCACGGGGCCGCGGTGAGGAAGATGCCGAGGACGTAGCCCACGGCCACGACCGCGGCGCCCAGGGCGAGCGCGGGGCGACCGCCCAGCGTGCTCAGCAGCCGGCTGGAGACGGGCGTCATCAGCAGCATCATCACCCCGGCCGGCGCCATCCAGAGGCCCGCCTGCAGGATCGTCTGGTCCAGGCCGAACCCGGTCTCGGCGGGCATCTGCAGCAGCTGCGGCACGACGATCGACTGCGCCATCATGCCGAACCCGACCAGCAGCGCGGCGATGTTCGTCAGCAGCACCGGGCGCCGCACGGTGGCGCGCAGGTCCACCAGCGGGTGGTCGTGCCGCAGCTCGAACCAGCCCCACGCGAGCAGGACGACCACGCCGCCGGCCAGCAGCCCGAGCGTGGACGCGGCCGACCAGCCCCAGGTGCTGCCCTTCGTCACGGCGACCAGGACGGCGACCAGACCGACCGCGAGGCCGATCGCGCCGACGACGTCCAGCCGCGCCGGGTGCTTGTCCGCGACCCGGGGCAGGAGAGTCGCCGCGGCGACCACGATGAGCGCGGCCAGGACCGTCGAGATCCAGAACAGCACGTGCCAGTCGAAGCTCTGCGCGACCCAGGCCGCCAGGGGCAGGCCGAGCGCACCGCCCACCCCGAGGGTGGCGCTGATGCCGGCGACCGCGGTGTTGACCAGGTGCCGGGGAGCGACCTCGCGGGCGAGCGAGATGGCCACCGGGATGAACCCCATCGCGACGCCCTGCAGCACCCTGCCGACGAGGACGACCGGCAGCGCGCTGGAGACCGCGCACACGAGGGAGCCGACCAGCAGGACGGCCGCCGAGGTCACGAGCACCGGCTTCTTGCCGTGGATGTCGGCCAGACGGCCGGTCACCGGCATGGCGACCGCGGCGCCGAGCAGCGTCGCGGTGACGACCCACGAGGCGTTGGCGGCGGAGGTGCTCAGCAGCGCGGGCAGCTCGCCCTGGATCGGGATGACGAGCGACTGCATCAGCGCCGCGCAGAGGCTGCCGAACGCCAGGACGGCGATGACGAGGCCCGGTCGCGTGACCGGAGGTCGCACCACCCCGGGCGCGTCGTGGTCGGTGTGCATGGATCTCCTTGTGTACGTTACATAACGGCGATGTGTATGCTACTTGCACACCTTGAGTTGTCAACGACGGGAGACGCCGCGGTGACCACGACGGACCAGGTCGGCACCGAGCTCCGCCGCGAGACGCGGCTCGCCGCGCTCCTCCGGCGGTACGAGCGCCACCGCCGGGCGCTCGAGGTGCAGTCCACGCTCGGCACGGCGGAGCTGCGCCTGCTGTGGCTGCTCACGGACGGCCGGCCCCGGACCCTGCGCGAGATCTCCGAGGCGCTCCACCTCGAGCAGTCCACCGTGAACCGCCAGGTGAACGGCGCCGTCCAGGCGGGCCTGCTGAGCAGGACCCGCGCATCCGGCTCCTCGTCGTACGAGTTCTCGCCGACGGCGGAAGGGCGCGACACCTTCGACCGTGAGACGGCGCTGCCGCTCGCGATCTACGCGCGCGTCCTCGACGAGCTCGGCGACGACGACGCCCGGCGGCTGCTGGAGCTGCTCGGCCGCTTCGTCGACCTGTACGGCCGCGAGGCCGACCGACGCGAGTCCTGACCCCCGCCCCGGGGCGCTGCGCCGCAGAGTCGCTCCGAGCCGGGTGACGGCCGTCGTCGTCGACGACCCTGGTCGTGCACGGTGGCCGTGCCCCGCCGCAGGGGGACGGCGAGGCACGTGCCACCAGGCTGTCACCCCCCGGTCGGGGAGTCGTCACCCCTGGGGAGGCCCTCGCCTACCGCTCCGGGAGCACGTCGGCCCCGGCGTCCTCCGAGCGCCTGGACACCTCGGTCGATCACCGAGCCGAGCAGGACACCACCCAGGACGCCGACGCCGATCGCGAGCACGGTGTTGCCCTGGAGCCAGGCCCCGCTGACCGAGCCGATGGCGGCGTAGTACGCGGCCCACACCAGGGCGCCGGCTCCCGTCCAGGCCAGGTACGCGGGCCGAGGGAAACCCAGCGCACCGGCGGCGATCGTCGCCGCGACCCGACCGCCGGGGACGAACCGCGCGGCGAGCAGCAGCGTGCCGCCGTGGCGCTGCACGCGCTCGGCCGCCCGGGAGACCGCGCGGGCCGCCCTGCCCTCGGTCCGGCCGAGACGTCCCGAGACGCGACGGCCGACCCCGTAGGCGAGCTGGTCACCGGTGAACGCGCCACCGGCCGCGACCGCGACGACCAGCAGAGCCGGCGGGCCGGCTGCACCGGTGCCGGCGGCGGCCGCGAGCGCGATCACCGCCGTCTCGCTGGGGACCGGGGGGAAGAACCCGTCCAGCACGGCGAACGCGAACAGCACGACCAGGACGAGGTCGGAGCTCAGCAGCTCGGTCACCGGACGGCTCCTGGGGTGTGAGTAGCGGGGACGTGCCGGGCGGCGGTGCACCGATCCCGCAGCGCCTGGTGCTCGGGCGCGGCGGACCCCGGGCGCGCGCACCGGCCGCGCGCCCGGGGTCCGCCGTGGGTCAGCGGCTGCCGCCGGGCGCGCCGGCTCCCGCCGTCACCAGCGTGGTCGGCTCCGCCGCCGGCACCGGGGGCTCGGACGCCCCCTCGACGGACACGTGCGGGGTGATCCGGTCGGCCCAGCGGGGGTAGCTCCAGTTGCGCCGCCCGATGAGCTGCATCAGCGCCGGCACGAGCGTGAGGCGGACGAGGAAGGCGTCGACGAGGACGGCGATCGCCAGCCCGATGCCGATCGCGGACACGATGCGCTCCCCGCTGAACCCGAAGGACGCGAACACCGCGAGCATGATCGTGGCCGCCGTGGCGATGACCCGGCCCGTCTCGGCCACGCCGACCCGCACCGCGCGGGCGTTGTCCTGGGTGTGGGACCACTCCTCGTGCATCCGGCTGACGAGGAACACCTGGTAGTCCATGGCGAGGCCGAACATCACGCCCACGATGATCACCGGGACGATGTACATGATCGGCGCGCCCGAGCCCACGCGCAGCAGCTCGCTGCCGTAGCCCATCTGGAAGATCGCGGTGATGGCGCCCAGACCGACGGCGAGCGTCAGCAGGTTCGTCAGCGCACCGACCAGCGGGACCACGATGCTGCGGAAGGCGACGACCAGCAGCAGGAACCCGAGCACCGCCACGAGGCCGAGGTACAGCGGCAGCTTGCTCATCAGCGCCTGGCCGATGTCGACGTTGGTGGCGGTCTCGCCACCGACCAGGACCCGGAGGCCCGTGCCGGACTCCGCGGCGGGGACGATCTCGTCGCGCAGCCGGTCGACGAGGTCCTCGGTCTCGGCGGTCTGGGCGCTGGTCGTCGGGATCAGCGACGCGACGGCCACCGGCTGGCCGGTCTCGGCCGGGGCAGCCTGCACCGACGCGACGCCGGCGACGTCGGGCAGCTGCGCCGTCAGGGTGTCGAACGCGTCGGCCGCAGCGGCGTCCGGCACCTCGGCCACCAGCACCAGGCCCGCGTCCACGCCCTCGCCGAAGGCCGGCGCCATGAGGTCGTAGTAGGTACGGGTCGGCGAACCGGCGGGGTCGCTGCTCGCGTCGGAGTTGCCCACCCGCATGCTCAGCGCCGGGACTGCCATCGCGGCCAGCAGCACCAGGCTCAGCAGGGCGGTCGCCCGCGGCGCCCTGCCCGGGAGCCGCGCCCACCGCGCCCAGACCGACCCGGCGGTGGTCTCGGGGACGATGCGGCCCTGGGCACGCTGGCGCCGCTGCTTCTTCGACAGCACCTTCTCGCCCAGCATCCCCAGCAGGGCCGGCAGGAGCGTGATCGCCGCCAGGACGGTGAAGACGACGGTGATCGCCGCGGCCTGCCCCATGCCGGTCAGCACTCCCATGCCGACCACGACCATGCCGAGCAGCGCGATGACGACGGTCAGCCCGGCGAACACCACGGCCCGGCCGGAGGTGTTCACGGCCTGGCTGATGGCCTGCGGGACGCTCGCGCCCGCGCTCAGGGCCTTGCGGAAGCGGTTGACGATGAACAGCGCGTAGTCGATGCCGACGCCCAGGCCGATGAGCGCCCCCATCGTGAGGGACGTGGCGTCGAGGTCGATGACGTGCGACAGCAGCATGACCCCGAGCAGGGACGTGCCCACGCCGGTGACGCCGGTGAGGATCGGCAGCGCCGCCGCCCAGCCGGAGCGGAACACCAGCAGCAGGATGACCAGCGCGGCGATGATGCCGATGGCCTCGGTGCCGTGGGACGGCTCGGGCAGCTCGCTGAACGCCTGGCCCCCGACGGCGACCTCGAGGGTGTCGCTGCCGAACCCGTCGACGACGGCGCGGATGTCGTCCACCTCGACGTCGTCGGTGGCGGTCACGGTGGCGAAGGCCGTGTGCTCCGCCGCGTTCACCTGGCCCGCGCCCTGCTCGGAGTACGGGCTGACGACGCCCTCCACGCCGGGCTCGGCGGCGACGGAGTCGAGCATCCGGGCGATGTCGTCCTGCACCGCGGGGTCGTCGACCGCGGCGCCGTCGGTCTTCCACACGACGGTGCCCTGGCTGGTGTCGCTGCTCATGCCTGCCTGGGCCAGGAGCGCGTACGCGCGGGACGAGTCGCTGTCGGGCAGGCCCGACGCGGAGCCGAACGCCGTACCGGCGCCCAGGGCGCCGGCGGCGAGGCCGAGGAGGAGCACGAGCCACGACGCCAGGACGAACCTGCGCCGTCGGTAGCAGAACTGCGCGAGTGCGGACACGGGGGTGCCTTTCCGGTGAGGAGGCTGAACCCCTCCAGGCTCTCCGCGGGCTCCCGTAGCCGTCGTCGGCCCGCCGACGTCGTCCCCGTACCCCGGTCGCGGTACGCGGCGTGCGCGTCCTGGCGTACCGCCGCGGCTCAGGAGGCGTCGTCGGCGAGCCCGGACTCGTAGGCGAACACCACGAGCTGGGCGCGGTCGCGGGCACCGGTCTTCATCATGGAGCGGCTGACGTGCGTCTTGGCCGTGGCGGGGCTGATGAACAGGTGCTCGCCGATCTCGTCGTTCGACATCCCGCGCGCGACCAGGCCCACGATCTCGCGCTCCCGCTCGGTCAGGTCCTGGATGCCGGGCACCGGGTCGCGCCGTCCCCGGGCCGGACCGCCGACGACCTGCGCCACCACGGCCCGGGTCGCCGCGGGCGACAGCAGCTGGTCCCCCGCGGCGACCGTGCGGATCGCCGCGATGAGGTCCGCGGGGTCCACGCCCTTGCCCAGGAACCCGCTGGCGCCGGCGCGCAGCGCCGCGACCACGAGCTCGTCGGTCTCGAAGGTGGTGAGGATGAGCACCTTCACCCCGGCGAGCGCCTCGTCGGCGGTGATCCGGCTGGTCGCCTCGATCCCGTCGACGCCGGGCATGCGGATGTCCATCACCACCAGGTCGGCCCGTGCCGACCGCGCCCGCTCGACCGCCTCCGCCCCGTCGGCGGCCTCCCCCACCACCTCGATGTCGGGTGTCGAGTCCAGCAGCAGGCGGAACGTCGCCCGCAGCAGCGCCTGGTCGTCGGCCAGCAGCACGCGGATGGTCATGGGACTCGGTCCTTCGTCGGTGGGTGGGGCGGCAGCGGGGCCACGGGGAGGTGCGCCCATGGTGCGGGACGCGGGGGCGCGGACGCCCGGACACGCCCGGCCGCGACCGCAGGCCCGGTCCGGGCGCCGGCCGGAGCGGGGCGGCGGGGGTCGGCGGTCGCCCTCAGCCTCGCGCGCCGTGGACGGTGCCGAATCTGCCCGTGGTGGTATCCCGGCCTACTCCGCGCGGCGTACGACCTCCGCCGTCGTGCGCGCGGGCAGGGTCGCCACGACCTCGAAGCCACCGTCCGCGGTGCGGCCCACGCGCAGGGTCCCCCCGGCCGCGGCGGCGCGCTCGCGCATGCCGATCACCCCGTTGTTCGTCCCCGGCGCGGGCGACGGCCGCGGCACGGCGGGCGCGCCGTTCGCCACGCGCAACCGCACGCCCGCGGGGCCCCAGGCGGCCACGACCTCCACGGCGGCGCCGGGCGCGTGCTTGGCGGCGTTGGTCAGCGACTCCTGGACGATGCGGTAGGCCGCGAGGTCCACGTGCTCCCCCAGCGGGACCAGGGTGCCCGACGTCGACAGCTCGACCGTCATGCCTGCCGACGCGAAGCCCGCGACGAGCTCGCCGAGCGCGGCCGTGCCGGGGACCGGCCGCAGCGACCGGTTCGGGTCGGCACCGAGGTCCTCGTCGTCCTCGCGCCGCCGGAGCAGCCCGATGGTCGCGCGCAGCTCGTCGATGGCGCGCCCCGTGTGCTGGGCGATGTCCCCCAGCGCCTGCTCCGCGGCGTCGACGTCGCTGCGGAGCAGGTAGCGGGCCACGCCCGCCTGGGCGTTGACGAGCGTCAGGTTGTGGGCGAGCACGTCGTGCAGCTCCCGGGCGATGCGCAGCCGCTCGTCGAGCACCGCGCGCTGGGTGTGCTCCTCCTGCTCCGCGGCGAGCCGCAGCGCCTTCTCCCGGCGGCCGGCGGCCCAGACGCCGACGGCCGCCGCGGTGACCACGAGGTAGAACACCAGCAGGTCCGTCAGGATCGTCTCGCCGGTGTTGGCGGCGACCCCGACCGCGGCGAGCCAGGCACCGCTCAGCAGCCCGGCGAGCCACCCGGTGCGCCGGGGCACGCGGGCCGCGAGGGTCGCGACGGCCAGCATCGTGGCGAGCGGCACCGGCTGGTACGCGCCCATGCCGCCGTGCAGCCCGGAGATGCTGTCCGGCACGGTGAGGAACACCAGGATCGACGTCTCCGCCGCCAGGGTGCCCAGGAGCGCCACCGCGGGGCGGACCGTGCGCACCAGCAGCGGCGCCCACGCGCCCACCACCGACAGCAGCAGCGGGAGGTCCGGGGCCTGCCAGTCCCCGGTGCGCACCGCGGTCGTCCAGTACATCCCGCCGAGCCAGAGCAGGGTGACCGCCAGCTCGCGCCGGGTCGGACGCCGGCCGCGACCGAGCCGCGACGCCCCGCGGAGCGCGTCGCGGAGCCGGCGGCCCCTGCCTCTGAGCTCGGTCACGGTCCCTCATCCCTCGGCCGACGGGTGCGCGCGGCCCGCGCCACGGGCGCCGGCCGCAGGGACATGCTGCCCTGCGGGCGGGCGCGGGTCGTCCGCCCAGCGTGGTATCCCGGGCGCCGGCCGGTACGCCGCCGGGCAGACGACACCCGGGCCGCCGGTGCGGCAGGGTGGC
This sequence comes from Cellulomonas sp., assembly GCA_031178805.1. Classification (GTDB taxonomy): domain Bacteria; phylum Actinomycetota; class Actinomycetes; order Actinomycetales; family Cellulomonadaceae; genus Cellulomonas. Next base: position 12,490 of record JAPSIJ010000031.1, read on the forward strand.
GCCGTCGAGAGGAATCACCGGTGGGCAACCTGCAGTCGTACGTGCGCTGGCGCGGCGACCTGACCTTCGCCGAGCGCCCGTTCACGCTGGTGGACAACCTGGTGCTGTCGGCGCTCGCCTACCTCGATCTGGCCGGCCTCGTCCCCACCACCCCGGGGCAGGACGTCACCGTGGCCGCCGCGGCCGCCGCACGCGCCGAGCGAGCGGGGGGTGACGAGCCCGAGACGACCGACCGCCGGCTCACCGTCGTCCCGGCGTCGCTGCTGTCCGACCTGGCCGGCTCGGCGCGGTTCGCCGACGCGCGGCTGTCGGCCTACGTCGACCGGACCGACGGCGACCAGGGCACGCAGTTCGCCGCGGTCACGGTGCACCTGCCCGACGGCACCGACTACGTCGCGTTCCGCGGCACCGACAACACCCTCCTGGGATGGCGCGAGGACTTCGCGATGAGCTTCCGGACGGTGCCGGCGCAGGAGATGGCCGCGCGGTACCTCGGTGCGCACCTCGCCCGGTCCTCCGCCGACGTCCGCGTCGGGGGGCACTCGAAGGGCGGCAACCTGGCCCTGTACGCCGCGATGACCGCGGGCCCCGCCGACTCCTCCCGCCTGGTCCGCGTGTACAACAACGACGGTCCCGGGCTCAGCCCCGACGTCGCCGACGAGGACGCCCTGGCGCGCCTCGCCGGGAGGATCACCACGCTCGTCCCGGAGACGGCGGTGATC
>JAPSIJ010000359.1 GCA_031178805.1 Cellulomonas sp.
GGGGAGGTGCGCGAGATGCCGCGGGGCAGCAGGCCGTCGCGGCTCATCGCGAACACGATCCGGGTGAGGCCGAGCAGCAGCACCATGATCACGGAGGTCAGGCCGACCAGGATGCCGATCGAGATCACCTTGCCCGCCCAGTCGGCCCCGACCAGCACGAACGCGGTCGTCAGCGACGGGGAGTCGGACGCGGCCAGGTCGGTGTAGGACACCATCCCGGTGACCACGACGGTGACGAGGATGTAGAGCACCGTGACGATCGCGAGGCCGCCGAGGATGCCCCGGGGCACCGCGCGCTGCGGGTTCTTGGTCTCCTCCGCGGTGGTGGCCACGACGTCGAAGCCGATGAACGCGAAGAACACCAGCGCGGCGCCGGACAGCACGCCCATCACGCCGTAGGTGGACGGGTCGAACCCGGACAGGAAGGCGAACAGCGGCTGGTGCAGGCCCGAGGCGGACTCGGCCGGCTCCGACGGCGGGATGAACGGCGAGTAGTTGTCGGCGCGCACGTAGAAGAACCCGGCGATGATCACGAACAGCGTGATGCCGACCTTGATCAGCGTGAAGACGCTGTTCACGCGGGTGCTCAGCTTGGTGCCGACGGCCAGCAGCGCGGTGAACACGCCCACCACCAGCACGGGACCCCACTCGAAGTCCACCGGGCCGAGCTCGAGCGTCGTGGGCACGTCGATGCCGAACAGCCCGAACGCGTCGGACAGGTACACGCCCCAGAACTTCGCGATCACGGCGGCCGCGAGCAGCATCTCGAGGATCAGGTCCCAGCCGATGATCCAGGCGACGAACTCCCCGGCGGTGGCGTACGAGAACGTGTACGCGGACCCGGCGACCGGCAGCGTCGAGGCGAACTCGGCGTAGCACATGATCGCCAGCGCGCAGACGACGGACGCGATGACGAACGAGATGATCACGCCGGGCCCGGCGTAGTTCGCGGCGGCGGTCGCGCCGACCGAGAAGATGCCGGCGCCGACCGCGACGGCCACGCCGAGGACGGCGAGGTCCCACGCGGTCAGGTCCCGCCGGAGCGACCGGTCGGGGTCGTCGGTGGTGGCGAGCGCGTGCTCGACGGACTTGCGCCGCAGGATGCTGCGGTTGCTGACAGGCACCGGGGTTCTCCCTCGGACGACGACGGACGTGCCGCGTGAGCATGCCGGACGCCGGTCCCCGCCGCGCGGCGGAGTCCGGCATGCAAGACCCGTCCGGGTGACGACGGTGTCACCGGTGCGGGTGGACGATCAGATGCCGCCCGGGAAGCCTAGCTGCCGCCACGCCTCGTAGACAGCGGTCGCGGCGGCGTTGGTGAGGTTCAGCGAGCGCCGGCCGGGCAGCATCGGGATGCGGAGCCGGTCGGTCACGCCGGGGTGCTCGAGCGCCTCCGGCGGCAGACCGGTCGGCTCCGGGCCGAACAGCAGCGCGTCGCCGTCCCGGTAGGTCACGTCGGTGAACCGGGTCGTGGTGTGCGTGGTGAACGCGAACACCCGGGAGGCGGACAGGGCCGCCATCGCGGCGTCCAGGTCGGGGTGCACCACCACGTGCGCGAGGTCGTGGTAGTCCAGCCCGGCGCGCTTGAGCCGCGGCTCGTCCATCACGAACCCCAGCGGCTCCACGAGGTGCAGGGTGGCGCCGGTCGCGGCGGCCAGCCGGATGGCGTTGCCGGTGTTGCCGGGGATGCGGGGCTCGAAGAACACGACGTGCAGCACCGGGCGATCCTCTCACCGCCGTGCGGGCTCGGACCGGCGGCCGGGGGCGGCTAGCGTGTGACCTGCGCCGACGGCCCGCCGCCCGTGCGCCTCACCCCGCGAGAGGACTGCTGCGATGCCGACCCTGCCCCCGTACCGCGCCGCCGACGACCGGTACGACGCGATGCCGTACCGCCGCACCGGCCGCAGCGGCCTGGACCTGCCGGCGCTGTCGCTGGGGATGTGGCACAACTTCGGCGACGTGAACCCGCTGGAGACCCAGCGGGCCGTCCTGCGGCGCGCGTTCGACCTCGGCGTCACGCACTTCGACCTCGCCAACAACTACGGCCCGCCCTACGGCTCGGCGGAGGCGAACTTCGGCCGGCACCTGGCCCAGGACCTGCGCCCGTACCGCGACGAGCTCGTGATCTCCTCGAAGGCCGGCTACGACATGTGGCCGGGCCCGTACGGCGACGGCGGATCCCGCAAGTACCTGCTCGCCTCGCTCGACCAGACGCTGGCCCGCACCGGTCTGGACTACGTCGACGTCTTCTACTCGCACCGCCCGGACCCGTCCGTGCCGCTGGCCGAGACGATGGGCGCGCTGCACACGGCCGTGACCAGCGGCAAGGCGCTGTACGTCGGCATCTCGAACTACTCGCCGTCCCGCACCCGGGAGGCGGCCCGGATCCTCGCCGACCTGGGTACGCCGCTGCTGATCCACCAGCCCAGCTACTCGATGTTCAACCGGCACGTGGAGCGGGTGGCCGAGGGCGAGACCGAGTCGCTGCTGGACGCGGTGGGCGACCTCGGCGTCGGCATGATCGTGTTCTCGCCGCTGCAGCAGGGCCTGCTCACCGGGCGCTACCTGTCGGGTGACGTGCCCGCGGGCTCGCGCGCCGCGACCAGCCGGTTCCTGTCCGCCGAGCAGATCGACGACACCTACCTGACCCGGGCGCGGGCGCTGGACGCGATCGCCCGGGACCGGGGGCAGAGCCTCGCGCAGCTCGCGCTCACCTGGGTGCTGCGCGACCCGCGCGTCACCTCGGCGCTGATCGGCGCGTCCTCGGTGGCGCAGCTGGAGGACAACGTCGCCGCGCTGTCCGCCCCGCCGCTCACCGACGAGGAGATCGCCGCGATCGAGCCGCACGCCGTCGACGGCACCGCCCGGCGGTGACCGTGGCCGCCGCACCGGTCCCCGTCGTCCTGCTGCACGGGCTCACGGACTCCTCCGCCTGCTGGCCCACCGTGGTGGACCGGTACCCCGGCCGCCGCGTGGTCGCGCTGGACGCCCGCGGGCACGGCGGCCGGCCGCTGCCCGACGAGCCGTTCACGATCGCGGCGCTCGCGGCCGACGCGGTGCGCGACCTGCGCGCGCTGGGCCTGGGTCCCGCGCTGCTGGTGGGCCACTCGATGGGCGGGGTGACGGCGCAGGAGGTGGCGCTCACCGCCCCCGACCTCGTGGCGGCCCTCGTGCTCGAGGACCCCGCGTGGCGCGACGACGACGCCGCGACGGCGGAGGACCCC
>JAPSIJ010000360.1 GCA_031178805.1 Cellulomonas sp.
CGGCCCGGGCCCGGCAGTACCGGGCCGACGACCCCGGCGCCGTGCTGGGCCGCACCGTCTCCGCGACCGTGACGGCGCTCGCCGGCACCGGTCCGGCCGTGCTGTCCCGGCTCTGCGCGCTCGGCTCCGCCGCGACCGAGGCCATGGGCGGCTCGGGCTGGACCGTGGCCCGCGACGCGGACGACGGCCCCGTGGTGGTCGCCCGCGGCGGCACCTCGTCCCTGCACGTGAGCGGCATACGCCAGCTCGAGCTCCGCCGCGAGCCGTGGACCGTCACCGTGGAGTCCACCCTGCCGGGCGAGGACCCAACGGCCGCCACCACCCTCCAGACGCTCCTCGCCCTGGCCGTCGTCGGCGCCACCTGACGCCCCGGCACCCCCCGGGGCGCGGGCCCGCTCTCCCCTGCGCACGAGACACCACGAGGGCGCACGAGAACTCATGCGCCCTCGTCGCGGCTCGTGCGCCCTGGCGGGGCGACCGGACCGCGGGCGCGCGCGGGGGTCAGCCGTGGAGGGGGAGGGTGAGGGCCGGCGGGGCGCCCTCGGCGACGCGGACGGGGACGCCCCAGTCCTGGGAGTTCAGGTGGCAGGCCGGGAACTCGATCGCCGGGTCGGCGTCGCAGCTCGCCGCGCGGGCGGTCACGTGCAGCACGCCCTCGGTCACCGCCGGGTTGATCCGCAGCGTCCGGGTGAGCGGCACGTCGTCGCCCGCACCGTCGAGCAGGAGCTCGGGCGGGGTGGCGGAGACGCGCAGCATCGTGGACGGCCCGTAGCGGTCGTCGTACTTCTGGCCCGCGGCGGGGGTGAACACGACGTCCAGGGCGAGCTCACCCGGGGCGATCTCCGTGACCGGCCGCTGCGTGCGGTGCGCGCCCGCGTCCAGCACCTCGCCGGCCAGCGTGGCGGGCAGCGCGACCCGGGTGAGCCGGTGCGCCGCGGACTCCACGACGAGCAGCGTGACGCCGCCCGCCTCCGGGTCCACCTGGACCACGATGCCGCTGGGCTCGGCCAGGCCGGTCGCGAGCGTGCTGACCTCGCCGGGCCCACCGGGCTCCGCGCCGGGCGCCCAGCGGCGGACGGCGCCGTTGTAGGTGTCCGCCACGACGACCGAGCCGTCCGGCAGCACCGCGACCCCGAGCGGGTGCTGCAGCAGCGCTTGGTCGGCCGCGCCGTCCCGGTGCCCGAAGTCGAACAGCCCCGCGCCGACCGCCGTGCCGACCGCCGCCGACGCCCACGCGTCCGCGGGGCCGGTCGCCGGCGCGGCCGGGCGGGTCGCGGCGGCCACCGCGGCCGCGGCGCCGACCAGGACGGTGACGTCGGCCGCGGGCGCGGCGGGCGCGACGGCGTCGGCGGCGGGCGCGGTGCCGGGGTCGATCCAGCGCAGCGCCGACACCTCGGAGTCGGCCAGCCAGATCCGGCCGTCCGCCGCGAGCGCCGTGCCGGACGTCTGGGCGAACCACGCCTCGCGCGGGTCGCCGTCGGTCAGGCCCTCGTTCATCGTGCCCGCGACGGGCTCGACCACCCCGGCGCGCGGGTCGAAGGCCCACAGCTGGTGGTTGCCGGCCATCGCGACCAGGGCGGTGCCGGTCTGCGGCGACCACACCACGTCCCACGGCGACGACAGCGGCACCGACGTGGCCGGCCGGACGCCCTCGGCGCGCCACAGGTCCGGGCGGCCGGGCAGCGGCGACGGGACCGTCGGCTCGCCGACCAGGTACTGCACCCCGGTGCCGGCGACGGTGGTGACGTGGCCGTCCGCGAGCCGCACGCCGCGCAGCGCGTGGTTCACGGTGTCCGCGACCAGCACGTCGTAGCCGACGGCCGCCGCGACGTCCCCGGGCAGCAGCGCCAGGCCGTTGGGCTCGCTGAACCGCGCCGTCCCCGGGCCGCCGTCGACCAGGCCGCGCTCACCGGAGCCGATCCGGCGCAGCAGCGTCTCGCCGTCCGCGGCCAGGTGCGCGAGGGAGTGGTGGCCGGCGTCGGCGACCAGCAGCGAGCCGTCGGCCAGGGCGACCGCCTTCGCGGGGAACCGCAGCGTCCCGGCGGTCGGCTCCGGCGGCACGTACGGGCCGGCGCCGCGGTGCAGCGTGCCCTTGGCGTCGTGCTCCGCGACCAGGTCGGCGACCAGCCGCTCGACGTTGCTCTGGTGCCCCTCGCCGGCCATCTGCGCGACGATGTAGCCCTCGGGGTCGATGACGACCAGCGTCGGCCACGCCCGCGCGGTGTAGGCCGACCACGTGACCAGCTCCGGGTCGTCCAGCACGGGGTGGTGCACCTCGTACCGCTCGACCGCCGCGGTCAGGGCGACAGGGTCGGCCTCGTGCACGAACTTCGGCGAGTGCACGCCGACGATCACCAGGACGTCCCGGTACTGCTCCTCGAGCTCGCGCAGCTCGTCGAGGACGTGCAGGCAGTTGATGCAGCAGAACGTCCAGAAGTCGAGCAGGACGATCTTGCCGCGCAGGTCGGCGAGGGCGACGTCCTGGCCGCCGGTGTTCAGCCAGCCGCGGCCGACGAGCTCGGACGCGCGGACCTTCGGGAGACGGGTGCTGCTGGTGGTCACGGGAGTAGTGAACACGAGTCCCGCGCCGGGCGTTCCCGGGCGTCCGCGGACCGGGTGGACGTGACCCGCGGCGCCGGCGCCCCGGGTCAGTGCTGCCGGTGCACGGCGCCGACCACGCGGACCCGGACCTCGACGCCGTCGACCGCGTCCGGCACGCCCTGCGCGTCCGGCTCGGACGCCACGAGCACCTGCAGCCGGTAGCCGTCGTCGCCGTGCGCCAGGCCGATGCCCTGCACGCCGGTGCGGCCGTCGAGGTCGCGCCGCAGGTGCTGCTTCGCCGCGCGCGCCCGGTCGATGCCGACCACCGCGCCACCGCCCTCCGCGTCCCGGGCCGGCGACCGCGCGGGCGGCCCGGCGTCAGGCGGCGGGTGGTGCCAGCAGCCGGGCGCCGAGCGCCGTGAGCACGGCGTCGACCGGGTTGACGTACGTCAGCCCGGTGCCATTCTCGCCCCCGGTCTCGGAGCCCGCAAAGAGCAGCCCGAGGGCGACGCCGTCGGTCCGGTAGACCAGCGAGCCGGAGTCGCCGCCGCGGGAGAACGGGCCGCTGCCGGTGGACTCGACCTCGATCTGGTCGTCGAACCGGAGCTCGCCGAGCTCCTCGCCGTAGCCGACGACGACGTCGTCGAGCTCGATCGCCGTCACGCGCCCGCGGGTGACGCC
>JAPSIJ010000361.1 GCA_031178805.1 Cellulomonas sp.
GGCCCGTGCTCGTCGTCGCGTCGCGGCAGTACCTCGCGACGGTCACGACCCTCGTCGTCGTGCTGCCGGTGACGGCGGTCGACCGCGGCTGGTCGAACCACGTCCGCCTGCGGGGCGACGTGGGGCTGGGCCGGCCGTCGTGGGCGATGACGGAGCAGCCCCGGACCGTCGCGCGTGCTCGCCTGTCGCGCGTCGCCGGGCTCGTCGACGACGCGACGCTCCGCGACGTCGACGGCTGGCTGCGGGACCTGCTCGCCCTCTGAGCCGTCCCCAGCCCGCACCGGCCGCCGCGGACCCCACCGGTCGTGACGCGGCGGCAACACCGCCGACACACCCGGCTCGTACGGTCGCCGGGTCGCGGGGACCCCCCTCGCGTCCCGGCGGTCCGCCGGTCGCGAACCGTTCACCGCCGGGTCATGGACAGCGCCGCCCCCCGCGGGCCACGCTGTGCCGACCCTGCGCGGGGCCGGTGCGACAGACCTGGGAGGTGCCGGTGTTCGAGCACGTCGACCCCTTCATCGGCACCGAGCAGACGTCGCTGCCGCCGGCGTCCGGGCTGGCCGCGACGTGGTGGTGGCCCAAGCCGCAGGTCGGCAACACGCACCCGGGGGCGACGTACCCGCTCGGCATGGTGTCGGCGTGCGCGTACTCCGGCGCGTACCCGACCGGCTACGGCCGCTACGACCTGTCCACCGAGGGCCTGCCGCCCGTGCTGCACGACCGGCAGGTCGCCAGCGGGTTCACCCACTTCCAGCAGTCCGGCACGGGCGCGATCCGCAAGTACTACAACTACTTCCGCGTCACGCCGATGCTGCGGCCGCTCGACGACCTCGGGCAGACGTGGGACGTCGTCGACGAGGAGGCGTCGCCCGGCTACTACGCGGCCACGCTGTCGTCGGGCATCCGCGCCGAGATCACCGTCGGGCCCAAGTCGGCCGTCCACCGGTACACGTTCCCCGCCCACCACGACGCACGGCTGGTCATCGACTTCTCGCTCGGCGGGCTCGACATCCCGTACGGCCGGACCGTGCCGCTGCGCGCGCACCTCGGCTCGGTCGCCCCCGGGATCGCGGAGGGGGAGATCGTCGTCGAGGGCGCGCCGCTCGCGGTGCGCGTCGAGTGCGACGCCCCGCACTGGCGGCAGATGCTCTGGTACGACCGGCGGCTCATGCCCGGCGGGACGCGCCTCGACTTCGACCGGATCCGCCCCACCACGCTGCGGCCGTTCGGGCTCATGTGGGCGGGGCCGACCGAGCCGGGGCAGGTCGTCGAGCTGCGGTTCGGGTTCTCCCTGCGCGGGGTCGAGCAGGCGCGGGGGACCCTCGCGCGCGAGTGCGGCGACGCCCCGCAGGCGTTCGACCTGCGCCGGGAGCGGACCGAGGCGGTGTGGCGCGAGCACCTGGACAAGGTCGCGGTGGACACGTCGTCCTCCGACCGGCGCACGGTCATGGCGACCGCGCTGTACCACTCGCTGATCAAGCCGTGCCTGGCCCCCGACGAGAGCCCGTTCTGGCCGACGCCCGGACCCTTCGCGTTCGACCTGTCGACGATGTGGGACATCTACCGCACGCAGCTGCCGCTGCTCACGGCGCTCGTGCCGGACCGCGCCGTCGAGCTCGCGAACGCCCTGCTCCAGATCGCCGAGGAGGAGGGCAACCTGCCGATCGGGTACCGCATGGCCCGCGGCGCGGACCGGTTCTCCCGGCAGGGCTCGGCCCTCGCGCACACCTTCCTGGCGGACCTGTGCTCCCTCGGGCTGCCGGGAGTCGACTGGGACTGGGCGCTCGTGCACATGCACGACGACCTGCGCCGCACCTACGGCGAGGAGTTCCTCCTGCGCGGGCGCGCGCACCCCGTCAGCCACACGCTCGACCTCGCGTTCGGCTACTGGTGCAGCGCGATCGTCGCCGCACGCGTCGGCGACCTCACGCTCGTCGAGCAGTTCCGCCCGCTCGCCGCACGCTGGACGAACGCGTTCGGCGACGACGGCCTGCTCGTCGACTCGACGTACTACGAGGGCGGCCGCTGGAACTACTCGTTCCGGCTCCAGCACGACATGGCGGCGCGGATCGCGCTCGCGGGCGGCGACGACGCGTTCGTCGGGCTGCTCGACCGGTTCTTCGGGTACGGCGCGGAGCCGGTCGTGCAGCCGGGCCTCGCGCCCGACGCGGACGAGCTGCTCGCCGGCTACGGGCTCGACCGCTTCGAGGGCCTGAACAACGAGCCCGACATGGACGCGCCCTGGGCCTACACGTACGCGGGCCGGCCCGACCGCACGGCCGAGGTCGTGCACGCGGTGGTGCGGCACCAGTTCGGCACCGGCCGGGGCGGCCTGCCCGGCAACGACGACTCCGGGGGCTTGTCGTCCTGGTACGTCTGGGCGACCCTGGGTCTCTTCCCCGTGGCGGGGCAGAACCTGTTCCTGGTCAACGCGCCCGCGTGGCGCGAGGCACGCATCGACGTGGGCGGCCGGCCGCTCACGGTGGAGACGACCGGCTTCGTCGAGCCCGAGCCCGGCGGACCGGTCCAGTACGTGCAGTCCGTGCACCTCGACGGCGAGCCGCTCGACCGGCCGTACCTCACGGGCGGTGAGCTGCACGGCGGCGGCCGGCTGCTCATCGGCCTCGGCCCGGAGCCGTCCGGGTGGGGCACCGCCCACCGCCCGCCCAGCGCCCCGGCACCGCAGCCGCCCGCCGGCGTCCCGCCGTCCGCCCGGCTCGCGCGCCCGTGACGGCCCAGCCCGCCTGACCGGCCCCCGCACCCGGACCGCCCCGCGGCCGGCCCGCGACGTCGCACCGGCGACGACGCACCCCGCAGCACCCGCCGCACCCGACCCCAGCCACCCCGACCCGTCCCCCCACCGGACCGAGAGGACGACGCCGTGACCCCCTCCGCCGCCGCCCACCACGCGCGCCGCGCCCGCCGCCTCGTCATCGTCGTCCGGGCCGACCCGGTCATCTGCGGCCACTCCGGCGAGGCGCGCAACCTCGCGGAGGCCGCGCTCGACCGCGGGTTCGACGAGGTCCGCATCGTCACGTGGCCGATCGAGCGCCTGCAGGCCGCCGGCCTGCCGCTCAAGCCGCTCGACCGCGTCCTGCCGTACCGCGAGGGCGTCGTCGTCGAGCGACCCGAGCCCGTCGGCGACTACAAGGTCCCCGACGGCCGCTACCTCGCGGGCCTGACGGGCCGCCTCGTCGAGCTGTTCACCGACGGCGTGCC